>JBBRLW010000327.1:0-3040 GCA_038231115.1 Bacteroidia bacterium | reverse complement strand
GATCATTATCAATGTTCACATTCCTTCCAAGCTAAGCAGCGAGGAAAAAGACATGATGGAAAAGCTGCGCAGTTCGGAAAATTTTGTTCCCAAGACCAGCAAGGAAGAGAAAAATTTCTTCGATAAAGTCAAGGATATTTTTCACTAAAATCTGTCTCGGCTCTAAATAATCAATAGGAAGTATGCAAATGCTTCCTATTTTTGTTTCTGCATGTCTTTACCTGAGAAGAACTTCCTTGAAACGCAGCATATTGTTAAACAATATGCAAAGCAATACGCATTGAGCGATGTAAGTATTTCTGTCCCTGAAGGTGCAGTTTACGGACTTCTGGGTCCTAACGGAGCTGGGAAAACATCACTGATTCGTATTATTACTCAGATCACTGGTCCTGATTCGGGAAATATCCTTTTCCGGGGTAGGCCACTCCAGCCTCATGATGTTTCGCAAATCGGGTACATGCCTGAGGAGCGCGGTCTGTACAAGAAAATGAAGGTCGGAGAGCAGCTTCTTTATCTGGCTCAGCTAAAGGGAATGTCTTTGCATGACGCCAAGGTTTCCCTCAAAACGTGGGTGGAAACTTTCGAAATTGGAACATGGTGGAATAAACGTCTGGAGGAGCTTTCCAAGGGAATGCAGCAAAAGATTCAGTTTATCTCGACAATTGTCCACAATCCGCCTCTGCTGATCCTGGATGAGCCTTTTTCCGGATTTGATCCGCTGAATGCACAGGTTATCACCCAGGAACTATTGAAGCTACGCGACTCCGGAACAACCATCATCCTTTCTACCCATAGAATGGAAACCGTAGAAGAGCTATGCACTCACTTTTCTCTCATCAATAAGTCCCGCAAAATTATTGAGGGCGAAGTTGAGTCTATTAAAGACCAATTCAGAACCCATACCTATAAGCTGAATATCAAAGCAAGCGCAACATTGGTAGCCCCCGATGGCGGTAAAATCATTTCCGACATGGCTCTAAAAAACAATACGAGAGAACTGATCCTTTCCATTCCCACACTGGAAAGCGGGAATAGTATCCTTAGCCATTACATGAACCAGGGAGAAGTCATCAGCTTCTCGGAAATTATACCTTCCATCAGCGATATATTTATCTCACTTGTAAAAGACTCCAACCTTGAATAAAATACTTCTCATACTCCGCCGCGAGTACTGGACGCGACTCAGAAGCCGGACTTTCATAATTCTCACTTTATTGGGACCTTTTCTTTATGGTCTCCTGATCGCTTTGCCGATGATGGCTACCATGTGGGGTAGCGAGACTAAAGTCATTACCGTATCAGATGAGTCCGGTATGTTTCAGGACAGACTAAAGTCTAAGGCAGATATTGCTTTTGAGTATTCTAAATTGCCATATCCCGAGCTTAAAGCAAAGACATTTGCCGCCAGCGAGGATGCTATTGTCCTGCACATTCCTGCACAGATTAATGTTTTCGATGCGAAAGGTGTAGAGTTGACCTCACCCTCAAAGCTGAGCCTCTCAACCATCGGAGATGTAGAAAATGCACTTGAAGATCAGCTCAAAGTCCAGAAAATGAGTCGCCTTCAATTACGTCAGGGCATGCTGGACTCTATTGAAACCAGGGTCGATATTACGGTCAAGCAAAACACTCTTTCAGGCGATAAAGAAAGCAGTTCCGCTGCCGCATCCGGATTTGCCTTTGGGGGAGGATTCCTCATCTATATATTTATTTTTATCTATGGAGGTATGGTATTAAGAGCGGTTCAGGAAGAAAAGCAGAGCCGCGTTATAGAAGTACTGATTTCTTCCGTCAAGCCCTTTCAGTTCATGATGGGCAAAATTCTCGGTATTGCTCTGTTGGGACTAACTCAGTTTGTTTTCTGGATTATTCTTACCATGACCATCACTACTGTGCTGGGAGCTATACTTCAGCCAGACCACGCAAAAATGGCAGCTGATGCCTATTCTCATTCTTCTGCGGGTCAATTTAGCTCAGTAATGAAGACGATCGCTTCTCTTAATATTCCCCTCATTCTTGGCTTGTTTCTCTTCTATTTCATCGGAGGATATCTTCTGTACAGTTCTCTGTTTGCTGCGGTCGGTTCTGCAGTTGATAGCCAGGCAGATGCAGGTCAGTTGATGCTGCCTATCTCCATACCAATCATCTTCTCCATAGCCATGTTAACCGCAGTCATAAATGATCCGATGAGTAACCTGGCGGTTATTCTGTCTATGATTCCGTTGACCTCTCCCATCATTATGATTGCCCGCGTACCTTTTGATGTCCCTGTGTGGCAGCTTATACTATCCATGTCGCTACTTATACTGGGATTTATAGGCAGCACCTGGCTCGCCGGAAGAATCTACAGAGTAGGAATACTAATGTATGGCAAAAAAGCATCATGGAAGGAATTAGGCAAATGGCTTTTTTACTAAGCTAATCTTATCCTTCGATGTACCTTTGCACCCAAATTTCAGGGATGCCAAAGGATTTATCACTCAGAACAGTTCTAATTATCGGAAGCGGGCCTATTGTCATCGGACAGGCCTGTGAATTTGACTACTCCGGCTCTCAGGCGGCGCGTTCGCTAAAAGAGGAAGGAATTAAAGTTGTCCTGATAAATTCCAATCCGGCTACCATTATGACGGATAAGGTGACAGCGGATTATGTTTATCTTCTTCCTCTGAATGTAGACTCAATAAGGCATATCCTCGAAAAGGAAAATGTGGATGCTGTTCTTCCTACAATGGGTGGACAGACAGCCCTAAACCTTTGCAAAGAAGCGGATGAAATCGGCCTCTGGTCTGAGTTTAATGTCCGCATTATTGGAGTTGATATCAATGCAATTGACAAGACGGAGAATAGAGAGCTATTCCGTCAGCTGATGATAGATATAGGAGTCGGTGTTCCACGCTCTAATGTAGCCAGCTCATTTTTGGAAGGAAAAAATATAGCACAGACCATCGGATTTCCCTTAGTCATTAGACCTTCTTACACCCTCGGTGGATCAGGTGCAGCCTTCGTTCATCACAAGGATGAGTATGAAGATCTGTTGCAT
>JBBRLW010000326.1:0-3066 GCA_038231115.1 Bacteroidia bacterium | reverse complement strand
GTCCTTTGTTTGAAGAATTTACTACAGCTGCCTGTGGGTATTGCCCGGATGGCAAGACGTATGTAAAAATCATGAAAGCAAATGCAAACCTTTCCAACATGATATATGTAACGCATCATGCCGGATTTGGTACGGATAAAATGACGATCGGACAGCACACAACTTATGCGAGCGCATTCACAATTGGTGCACCATCAGGAATGATTGACCGTGTTCCTTTCATTAATCACGGAGGTAACAGCTATCTTCCAACAGCTCCAAGCAGAGCAGTTTGGGAGCAGCAGTCTCTGGCGCGTACTGCACAGCCTGTGCCTGTCACGCTGAAGCTTACACCTACATTTGATAAAACTACTACAACAGTTCACCTGAAAGTAGATGCTACCTATCTGGATAATGTTCCTTCCGGTGATATCCGCGTTACTGCATTTATTGTTGAAGATAATGTAGTAGGAACGGGTGTTGGATATGATCAGCATACCTATTACTTTAATGCTACTGGTTCAGAGTGGCAGGGTCAAGGTACAAATGATGGATCAGGTAACTATTTCATCAAAGGATATGTACACCCTGATGTTAACCGTGCAGTAATTTCAAGTGTTTGGGGAGATGATCAGGTAATACCTAATTCTCCACAGCCTGGAAAAACGTACAGCAAAACATTTGACTGGGATTATGATGGAACGGCCAACGTTCAGAATCTGAAAGCGGTTGCTTTTGTTTCTTACTACAATTCAGATCCTAACGATCGTATCATTATGAATGCTGAGGAAACTTCCCTGGCTACGGTAGGAGTTGCTGAAATTGAGGCTCCTGGAGTTTCTGCAAGCACACTTTCTCCAAACCCGACCAATGGTCTTACACGTCTGGCATTCACACTGGATCGCAATGCATCTGTATCTGTTGAGCTTTCTGATATCACAGGACGCACAATCCAGATCATCAAGCCTATGGCTATGTACGGAGCAGGTCAGCAGATTGTTGATTTCAACGCTGCTTCTATCGCATCCGGAATTTACGTAGTGAAAATCAACGTTAACGGTTCTATCAGTACGAAGAAACTGGTTGTTGAGTAATCTATAATTAGAAGAAATATCTTTAGCAGGAAGAGCGGCCACTGGCCGCTCTTCCTGTTTTAGTGATGATTGTGTCCTGTTAATTCATCAATAAATTTCCGGTACGGTTTCTGAATTAGAAGAGAATAATCTAAATTCGTTAGAGTAAAATTTTGTTAACAATTAAAATTAAAGCTATGAAAAAATTATCAGTTCTTGCCCTCAGCGTAATGCTAACCCTTGGCCTTGGTTCCTCTTCTGTTTACGCGCACGGCGGTAAAAAGTCGGAGTGCACGGGATCTTCTAAAGCTTGTTGTAAGAAGGGAGCGAAAGCTTCTAAGGAGTGTCATATGAATGATGGCGCTTCTAAAGCATCAGACAAGAAAGCTGGTGAAGAAACTGCGACTACCAAGGAGCAGAAGAAGTCTAACTAATCAGTCCGATAGTTTCATAGACTTCGAGATTCCTTCTGATTTGCGTTGATGGAGATGCCCGTGGGCTGATCCGGAGCAGCATCAGATACCGTTCAGATTTTGCTTCAGGTAATATACACCATGAACAATTTGAATTAATCCGGTAAAATTTGACTTACATATATTGTCCGGCAGCCCATCAGGCTGCCGGACTTTTTTTGCCCCGTTTTGTGGCATTTGAAGAAATTTGTTTCCATCTGTACAATAATTTTTCGCGCGGCACGTTCCTTGAATTATGACCATTAATTAAGTTCCGGAATATGAAAACGATCAGGCCAATACTGGGAATTGCACTATTTATACTGATATCTTTATGCACAACGGTCACCAAAGCGGAAAGCGCTTTTGAGCGTCCGGATTCACTGAACAGAGTCCGTATCCAGCAGGCCTCGACTGGAGTAGAGCTGCGTCAGAACTTTCCGAATCCCTTTAATCAGAGCACACGAATCGTGTTCACTGTGCCTAATGAGCAGAACGTGGAGCTGAAAGTATATGATATCCTTGGACAGGTCGTGTTTCAGAGAAACATCTATGCTGATCGCGGTATAAACACCTTCTCATTTGATAGAGAGAACCTTAGAGCCGGAATATATTTCTATTCCTTACAGATCGGCTCCACCGTTATTACTAAACGGATGAATATCAGGGACTAATTCAGACCCTGCCGAATAATTCTATATATTTCAGGAATTATCCCTAATCTTGAAATGTGAATCTGAGGAATTATCTGCTCATCATTATTTTAGGAGCAGTCCTTTTTCTCCCGCTTCTGGGCGCCGTACATTTATTCGACTGGGACGAGATAAACTTCGCCGAGTCTGCCCGTGAGATGATCTCCACCGGAAATTACAGCCGCGTACAGATTGACTACCATCCTTTTTGGGAGAAGCCTCCCATGTTTTTCTGGATACAGTCCCTATCCATGATGCTCTGGGGCGTGAATGACTACGCCGCACGTTTCCCTAATGCCATCGTTGGGATTTTGACCTTATGTATGATATTCCATGCCGGCAATAGCTGGAAGGACGAGCGCCTGGGCTGGATGTGGGTACTGATCTATTGCGGAAGCTGGCTCCCGCATTTCTATTTCAAATCCGGGATTATTGACCCGCTGTTCAATCTCTTTATCTTCATGGGAATCTTCCAGTTCGCTAAAATTGAGCTGGTTATGCGGGAACGGCGCGAATCAGGTATCACCGAGGCTATTCTGGCCGGACTATGTATAGGCCTGGCCGTCCTGACCAAAGGGCCGGTTGCCATATTACTTACGCTTCTGACCTTATTCGGAGCTTATGTATTTAACCGATTCCAGCTACTGATACGGATAAGCCACCTGATCATATTTTTGTGCGTAACCCTGGCAGTGAGTGCCATCTGGTTTATCCCCGAGACCATCCAGCACGGATGGTGGTACATCCAGACTTTCATAGACTATCAGATTAGACTCCTGCAAACCGAGGATTCCGGACACGGCGGGCCATTCTATTATCATTTTATTGTTGTTTTTCTGGGATGTTTTCCTGCTTCATTCTTTTTGCTGC
>JBBRLW010000325.1:0-3080 GCA_038231115.1 Bacteroidia bacterium | reverse complement strand
CAATACCTCCTACTGAAAATATGTTAAATAACACAAGACGGGCAGTGGTGATATCCGTAGGCACAAAAGCCTGCTTGGCCGAGGTATTAGTGCTTGTATGCTGAACCTCGGCCATCAGAGCGATATTACGTCCGTATGTAGCACGGATTGCATAGCTATTGACGGCAGTATATCCATAGCGCCTTCCGTACTGTGTAATCGGATCTATATTAACTCCGGCAAAAGCCAGTATTGACCATGTCGGAGCATGCTTATGTGCCGACTTGATTTCCTCTGCTGTCTGTGCTGAAAGCGTCCGTCCGAACAAAATTAACAGAGCCAATAATATAATATGATAATATAATTTTCTCATGTTAATATCAGTTGGAGTTCTTTGTTGGGCGGGCAGATTGGGACACTCTCTCCCGTTTCAACCGTCGGTATTTGTTAATGAGGCGTTTATAGGGAAGGATATACCCTAAAGTCAGCTCGGATAAATTCCCGAGGTCAAAATGCTCATAATATATTTGGGAGAACGTAATATGCAGCGATCCGGCTTCCAGCGTCGCGAAATAGCCATACGTCAGGCCATCTAATGATGTCCGCACATCCGACGTCGTCGCACGGTAGATTTGAGGATTATCCCCGAAGTATTTGTTTACATCCTGTTCTGCATTCGGCTCATCATATTGAAAATGATTCTTGTTTAGCACCGTATATCCGATGATCCCACCCGCTATGAACCTATTCCCCGGGGACAGTTCAGTCCCGTAATGTTTTGAGTTTTGCAGATACGTCCCATCCTGTGGATCCGCATTAAGAGAATGGCCTCCCCCGCCAATAGCTCCCGATAGCGCCTTAATCAGATCTAATCCCGCACGCATGGTAAAGCGCGCCGCATTAACCGATCCCCGGTAGCGCCTGTCATCTTTGTTAATACTCGATAGCGATGGATCGGGATTATCTCTCGTCGGCAAATCCTTGTACGAGGAAGCAAATCCGAGCTTCCCGGCATCCATTCCCAGGTCTATCCCAAGCAGGCTCCGGCGGGCAATCCAGTATGCGCCAAACATCTTTGTGATTCCCGCATAATCATGCGTATTATAGCTGTATTTAAACAGAAGCGCCTGCAACGGTCCTATATTGTAGTCATAGCTCTCCACAAAGGAAGTAGTTTTGGTCGGATTGCCTCCCGATACGCCCCGCTTGGGATCGTATGCATTCCACAATCCATCCAGCAATATACTGAATGACGGAGTAAACATAAACGAATTAAGACCCGCATACTTATCCGGTGAGGGAATATACATCGCCTGGAGCTTGGCCTCAATCACAAAATACGGAAGCTGAAAGCTGATCCCGGGCGCCGCCGCAAAAATTCCGGATACAGAGGAGTTGGCATCTACTCTGATTCTCCCCGCCATAAAATTGAGGAAAGGAAGCATCTGTACCCCCGAAATATCGTACCTCCGGTTGCCTCGCTTCAACTTCTTGAGATAAAAGCTCCCGCCCAGCATCTGCGCATAAATATGACGCTCCTGCTCGGCAGACTGCCCTTCGATATACATGTTCCCCTTGAATTCCTGATATTCTATCCCATTATACCGGATATGG
The DNA here is from genome assembly GCA_038231115.1 of Bacteroidia bacterium. Classification (GTDB taxonomy): domain Bacteria; phylum Bacteroidota; class Bacteroidia; order CAILMK01; family CAILMK01; genus JBBRLW01. Next base: position 1,487 of record JBBRLW010000325.1, on the reverse strand, counting down.
TATCCGCTCAGTCCTCTGCTTTTGAAGCTATTGGATTCCAGTAGCGGAATCCCGAGCTCGTACCCCGCAAATGAGGGGACATACCGGTACGCTGCATAATCATCCGAGGAGTCAGAGACCGTTTGTCCCCAGGCAGCTCCCGACCCCAACAGAAAAATAAGGAGAGTTAAAGAAGTATTTTTCAGCTTCATACGTTCAGATAGCCCCGTACCGATCACCGGTTCATGCGGCATTTCAGCCCGTAAAATTAGGATAAATTATGATTATCGTCCCTCATACGATGATAATCACCGGACAGATTTAGCCCATCCTCCAAACCGATATACCTGGAATAATAATGCACAGATTTAGAGCCTGTCTAAGAATTTTTGTTTGCGCATTTGAGATGATTTTGGTGTCAGCCAACACGGGCTTTGAAGGACATAGCAGCGCTTCTACGTTCAAAAAGTCCAACGCTGGATGGCGCGAAAAGCATCCAAATAAGCTTTTATAAAATTCTTGGACAGGCTCTTAGATCTCCAGAGGCCCACAAACTGACCTGTCTGTTCTCTACCAATTACTTCCTCGCACGCGCTATCGTACCATATATTGTGATGAAATTTGCACTATAGATGGGACTCTAACCTATCCGGCCCACGCTCTGGAAACCCCTATGAACTAAGCAGAAAAACGCGTCAGTTCCCTAACGCAACAGCTTTTTCTTCTGAGCATCAAACTCTTCCGCACTTAGCATCCCTTCATCTACCAGGGACTTCAGCTTCCTGATCTCATCTGCAACACTCGTCTCCTTATTTCCAGAAACCGCCTTACCCAATATCTCTGCCATCGCCTGAGTACTTCCCCGCGGAGAATTGGCTATAATCTGAGTACTACACAAAGCCTTGATCTGATCAGCCGAGCGTTTCGAGAAGCCATGAACATCAATATTTCCCGTTCCCGTGGACTTGATGATTACCGTAGCCCCAAAAAGCCCCTTATCAATATCAACACCGATCATATTCTGGAAATGATACGATTGTGAATCCTTTGATACCAGAAACCAGTTCCGCCGCTCATGCTCAATCGTCTGATCATAGATGATCAGCACATCCGGAGTAAACGGATTCCAATCACCCCTGAGCAGCCTCAGCATATATTTCGCTTTAAATCTCTGACCTTCCATCTGAATTCATTCAATTTTATAGTCCAAAATTAGTACGGAATTATTTATTGTCTTTACTTTGAGTAAATAAGCACTGAAAATCTGATGATCAACACTTATTTACGAAAATACCCTTTTCAGGTAATAGCAAGCGTTTCATGAAAATACCTGATCTTTATATAAACTATTTTTAGAACACTACCGTACTCATCTCAATTACAGGACTAAACAATGAAGAATCTTCTCTTTATCAGTTTCATAACAGCTCTGCTGATCGCAGCCGCCTGCACCAAGTCCCCGCAGGCTCCACCGTACCCAACTCAGGTTTCCGGACGCGTGCTGGAAT
>JBBRLW010000324.1:0-3104 GCA_038231115.1 Bacteroidia bacterium | reverse complement strand
GGCTCAGCGCGGCACTGTCTATCAGGCGTCTCAACGGAGGCAAAGGCTGGATCAGGCTGCCGGAAAGCATTTCCGGCTCGATCAGGCTATCATACGGACGTGGACTGGCATCCTTGATCCAGAGATAATTGTGCAGCTCGAGCGTGGCATTCTGATATCCGAGCTGTGCCGCGCGCTGCAGCTGGCGCAGCGCCAGTACCTGTCCGAGTGACTCCAGCGTATCAATGGCCGGACGGGCACCCTGCTGGTACTCAATACGAATATAACGGAACCGGTCCCGGGCATTTTTCAGCGCTTCTTCACTGATGCGCAGTACTTCCCGGCTTTGCTGCCAGCTGAAATACGTCCCCAGGGCATCATACAGCAGCTGATTTACCGCCAGACGCCGCTCGGCGAGGCTTTGGTCCCGCAAGGCTTTCGCCTGCCGCAGAGAGGCACGACGCTGATCTATCAAAATGCCGCTGACATTCAGCTTGATGCCTGCATAGCCGAGCTTGCCCAGCGTCGCCTCCGGATTGGTCCGGCTGCCCCGGACTTCCTCTCCACCTGCAAAAAGCTCGATCCCATACCAGGTTGGGATGCTGAGCGAGGGAGAGAAGTAGCTGTAATAGAGCTTGCCATCCAGAGATTTGCGCTCCAGACTGCCCCGCAGCTGCGGATCAAAAGCACCACGCGCCTGCAGAATTCCGGCCTGCGCACGCTCTACCTGGAGGCCGGAACTTTCCATGACCGGATGGTATTCCCGCACAATAGCCATATACGCATCCCGGCTGAGCACACGCAGGCTATCCGCAGCCGAGGCCGGCTGGCATAGCCATACGCTGATGAGCAGCAGCAAAGTCCGGAAAGAGCTATTTCGCAGATTTCTTGTCATAGCCTTTTTTGTCTGAAGCATCAGGGACATAAAAATCAGGCGGAAATCCGTTAATGTTCCGCCATAGCTCATAGCCGATAGGCACGTCTTTCAGCAGCGCTATGGCCTGCGCGCCCGTTCCACGGCTGAGCGTAGGCGGCCAGGGACGCAGATGCGGATCCTCGGCTACAAGCGCCCTGAATTTTCCATTGTCACTCACACCCGATTCTACAAAAATCACTCTCCCTTTGAAGGTCCCATAGGAAGCCGCCGGCCATCCGCTGAACACAATAGCCGGATAGCCATCAAAAGAGAACGTAATAACCTGTCCACGCTGGATCAAAGGACGGTCAACGGGACGGATAAATATCTCTACGGCATGGGTGGAATGGGTCGGGATAATTTCCAGCAGCTTCTCGCCTTCCTTGATGATCTCGTTCAGACCTGATTTACTGGCCGAAACCACCTGTCCTGATTGCGGCGCAAGGATATAATACTGTCCCGAGCGGATCAGGTAATTGGAGTACTGGTTTTCCAGCTTGGATAGCTCCGCCTCTCCGCCGGCACGGTCGCTTTGTGCCGATGCCCGTTCACCGCGTGTTTTGGACGTTTTTTCAGCATATTCCTGAGTTGCGGAGCCTTGCTCAATGCGGAGATTTACCAGATCCGTGCGGGCATTGCTGAGCTTGATTTCCGCCGAGGTGCGTTTGGCTATTGCCGATTGATAATACTGTAATTTCTGTTCTACCTGCGCAAGGCTGGCCAGTCCGCTGTCTCGCATAATGCGCTGACGGCGGTACTGCGCTTCGGCAATGTTAAAGTCGTTCTCGGCAGCCAGGGCCTCAAAGCTGTCACTGATAATCTTGCGGCGGGTCTGATCTATCTTATTGCGGAGCTGGATGAGCTTCAGGCGCAATCCTGCCTGAATGGCATCTATCTGTGCCGAAGAAGCCGCTATTTTTTCCTGATATGCTTTGATGGAGCTTTGCTTGGCGCCAATTTGCTGACGTGTACGGTCCAGCAGGCGCGGATCCAGATACTGATCCTTGATTTCCGTCAGGACAACCAGCGTATCACCCTCCGTAACCAGATCGCCTTCCTTGACCAGCCATCTGCTGACTTTGCCTCCGATCATGCTATGGATTTCCTGCCTGCGATGCTCCTGCCGCAGCGTAGTCACAATGCCCGAAGAGCGGATCGTCTGGGTCCAGGGCAGAAACAGAATCAGAATCAGCAGGCCGATGATCCCCGCAATCCAGTACGGAATCCCGCTGGTTTCCCCGGCCCGATATACCTCCGCAAAAGCCTTCAGCGAGAGCTTCCGGTGCCGCTTTTCCAATCGGGTTTTAATCGTCTTCATGGTCTGATAATGCGGATATGGTCAGTTTCTATTACAATCTGTTGATGGCTTCCAGCTATCATCCCGCCATCATCCGTAACAATGAAAAGCAGCGTAGCAGGCAGCTCCTCCCGCAGATAGCGGCCTAAGGCATCTGCGCTTTCAATATCGAGGCCCAGAAAAGGCTCCTCCAGCAATAGAATTGCCGGACGCTGGATCAGCGCACGGAGCAGTAATATCTTCCGGAGGGTAGCATAAGCAAAGTTTTCGCCCCCTGTTTTCAGCCGTAGCTGATAGCCTTCCGGATGGTTCTCAATCAGCGGACTGAGTCCGAGCATGAAAGCAAGCGGCTGAATCTGATCCAGCGATGTATCTCCGGCACCCATCGTTATATTCTCATACAGGGTACCGGAAATAATCTTCGATTCGTTCTGTAAGTACAGTCCGAAGTGTTTCCGGAGCTCTCCCCGGCGGTATGACGGAAAAGGCAGCCGATTCAAGCTCAGTACACCACCCGAAGAGGCATAAATGCCCGCCAGCAGCTTCATCAGTACCGATTTGCCTTCCGCATGGCTCCCACGGATAATAATCCGCTCCCCGGCCTGTGCCTCAAAATTCATATCACGCAGGACGCTCATTCCTGCGGAGTCCGTATAGCTCAGCTGATGTGCGGCTATGAGCGTAGTCTCCGATGATACCAGCGCGCCCGGGACCGTCTCCGGTTCCAGCTCCGCATCTATGATCTTGTTAACCTTTTCTATGGAAGTCAGTACGTCATAGACATTATCCATATTGGCGATCATTTTTTCTACCGATCCGATGACAAGTAATATGACGATTTCGGCAGAGATAAACTCCCCGACGTTCAGATACTGATTGATGAGCAGGAAAGCTCCGATAATAAAAATCCCT
>JBBRLW010000323.1:0-3120 GCA_038231115.1 Bacteroidia bacterium | reverse complement strand
ACCCGAGCGCAACTGTTCCATCCGTAGAGAGCTTATTAGGATCCATGAATTCCTGCGGATCAGACTCCAGCTTATCCATTGAGTACATTACGCTCTGGTTTTGCAGTCCATTATTTTTTGAGATATAAAATTTTCCACCCTGCTCTTCTGGAATGCCAAAGCGCTCAAAATTCCATATTTCTTCCAGACGCTTGCGAATATCTGCACGGAATGGAATCTGGGAGAGATACTTCTGAGTAATATCGTTTTCCTGTTTCACCCAATTGGCAACCTCTGGTGCCGTATCATTTTCCAGCCAGCGATATGGATCAGCTACCTGTGTACCAAAATAATTGGTTATGGTATCCACTTTCATTGTAACGGGATAAATTGGTAATTGCTGAGCTTGCATAGGTGTTGCTTCGGCAGTTTTTTTATTGCCGTTGCAGGCGAATAACATTAAGGCCGAGCCAATGGCAAGCAGGGAAAATATCTTCATATTTGATAAGATTTAATTCTGGAAAGGTTCAAAGATAAAATATAGATTGAATATCAGCTATTCTCGAAATGGAGAAGCAGTACATCTATTCTAAAGCGCATCATATTTGGCAAGCAGACGTAGCATATTCGCAAAATCGGGTGCATAGGGTGCCTCCAGATGTATATATTCTCCATTGAGATAGGGGATAGATAGTGATCTGGCATGGAGTGCAGCACGCTGCATGAGCGATGCCTCCTCCTGATACTTGCCTGTCTTATGCTTTTTGCGCTTGATTTCCGATAACATGAATGGCTGTCCACCATAAATCTGGTCACCTATTAAAGGGAAACCTACCGAACTCATGTGTATCCTGATCTGGTGAAAACGTCCCGTCAGGGGCTGCGCCTCAATAAGAGTATAATGGCGAAAATTTTCAATCGTTTTTACGATAGTAGTAGCGTCTTTTCCTTTTTCCCGATCAATGACTGCTCTGAAATTGGCCTGCTTGGAAATGGGCAGATGAATATCCCGCTCTTCCCATCGCTCTACACCCTGTATCATTGCATGATATTTTTTGATAATCAGGCGTTTCTCAAAAGCGATAGAGATGCTACGGTACATTTCCGGATTTTTCGCGGCGATAATGATCCCCGATGTCTCTTTATCGAGACGGTGACAGAGCATAGCTTCCGGACGGTTCTTCTGCATAATAGTTCTAAGACTCGTAGCATCAACCGAGTTATCGGTCTCGGAAGTCAGCATAGATGGTTTATTGAGAGCAAGTATCTGCTCATCTTCAAACACGATCATGTCATCAAAACGAGGAAATTTGATCCGGCGCTGGGGCAGGGCAGGTTTGTCTCCCGTAAGATCATTATACTCAAAGTCCTCGGCAAAATTGAAATCTTTTAGCTCCATACCTTATACGGACTTTTTAGAAAGTTTGAATTTGGTCTCGGTATGGCTGAGCAGCCTCTCGATATTACTCCTGTGCTTGAAAATGATCATCAAGGCCAGAAGGCATGCAAAGATTAAATGAATTGGCTCATGGAGTCCTGTAAATATATATACGATAATAGGATAGATGGCAGCACACACTATTGAAGCAAGCGAAACATATCCTTTTAAGATGAGCATTAACGCAAATATTGCCGTGATAATTAGTCCTATTATTGGTGACAGGGCGAATAAAACGCCTGTAGATGTAGCTACTCCTTTTCCGCCTTTAAATCTCAGGAAAGGAGAATACATGTGCCCGAGGATGGAGCAGGCTCCGGGCAAAACTGCCATTTCCGTATCAGACCAGCTGTTTATTGGGTGCATCAAACGGAAAAGCTGCACGGCTGCAATTCCTTTACCGGTATCGAGTAAGAGCACTGCCAGACCTGCTTTGGTTCCGAGAACTCTCAGAGTGTTTGTAGCGCCCGGATTTCCGCTTCCGGATTTCCGCACATCTACTCCAAAGAAGGCTTTTCCGATAATGACAGAAAAGGGTATGGCGCCCATCAGAAAAGCCAAAATACACAGTAGATAATTCAGAGAAAACATCATCATATTAATCAGCCAGACGCTGTTTAAGTTTATATGCTTCCTCAACCTGACCTGCTTTAAGCTTAAAGCCTGATTTGCTCACTTTGGAGGCCGTTGCCGTAACTTTATCCGTCCAAGCCAGATCCGAAGATAAATAGCTTACATCATTATCTTTAAAATAAAAATAATGGTATCCCCCATCTTTTGAGCTCTCCAGCAGGATTCCCATCTCATCAGCACGCTTGTTAGGCTTGATTTTTATAACTCCGTAGATCATCTTATTAAGGCCAATCTTCTTGATTGCTCCCAGACCTATCTGCCCATGAGAATAGAATGTTCCGGTGCTATCCTCAAACTCCAGATCAAAGTGGCTTAGCACAATTTCCTTATTGATAGCATCAGCCGATGCGATATATCCGAAATTGCCCAATTCTGTAACAACCTTCTGGCGATCTTTACGATCCTTGATCAGGAAATCAAAGGCATTGAGCAAGTGATCCTCTTTAGCTGAAGCTTCTTTTTCCACGATAGACCCCTGCAGAATACTATCCGTCATAATCTTGGTTGCTTCATCGTTGAATGGAAAGTCTGCAATCATAGCTACATCCCAAATTCCTTTGAAGGTATTAAAATCATAGGTATAATTCCCTGCAATGGCATATTGAAGCCCCTTAAAATGAGCCTGAAAATCATACAGCCCTGCTGTAGTGAAAATCGACTTTTGATTGTCCAGCTCAAAAGAGTATGAAGGAATATATGCAGGATCTTCGCCTTTTCCAGGGAAAAGCTTTTTGCGCTCACCTATTTCAAATGCATCCTTTTTTTCATCATATCCTAATAGTCCGTTTACTTTGATGATTTCGCGATCCTTCAGATTCTTTTTCTTCCCATAGAACAGGTTGTAAACAAAGTTGGAATCGGCTCCCATAAATGTTCCGGTAAATAGCTCCTTCTCATCCTTACCTTTCGGAGCATTAAGATCGAGGGAAATATTCTGTGCATCTACTGTGTCGGACATCTTGACCCATTGGGTACCGAGTCCGGCAAATTTGTGCTGTGGCTTAATATAGCCATTGAAATACAGATTTTTTTCCTCAGAATATAGTTCTACCGATCCTTCATACTGGATT
>JBBRLW010000322.1:0-3133 GCA_038231115.1 Bacteroidia bacterium | reverse complement strand
GCAGCGGTAAGCCGCAGCTGGCCACAGGACAGTATAATTCCGGAGCCGAAGAGGTACAAAGCTGGCTTCCGGAGGCGAAGGTGGTCAAGGCTTTCAATCAGATTACTGCGGCGTACATGACGGACGGGGAATTTCCCGAAGGACGTGCAGAAATGTTCATCGCCGGAAATGACGAGGAAGCCAAGAAGCAGGTATCGGAGATAATCTCAGCATTCAAATGGCAGCCTGTAGATATGGGTGGACTCGATGCCGCGCGCATCGTTGAGTACTTTGCCATGCTCTGGATTACTTACGGATTCCGTACCGGCACCTGGAATCATGCCTTCAAGATGGTACGCAAGTAGTATGAACCGGTAATTCCCTGGAAAGGATTTTGACTGCGGTTGGCTTTGTATTACTTAATACCTCTTTCCGCTCTAAAATCAGCAGCCATTCTTTTCTCGAGTGCTTTTTTGTTTGGATAGAAAGCAAAATCCTCTCTTCTGGTTATGAATTTCTTCCACATAGCCATCCGGTACGCGTATCGATTACTTTCTTATGGCAGTAATAGTACTCACTTTTATGTTGAGATATTATGGTGAAATATTCATTATAATTCAGAACACAATAGGCACGGCGATTGGAGTAGCGGAATTTGTTGGATTGTATTTTCGGCATTTTAATAATACTTCCTTTGCTAACAGTATAAGCTTTAGCATTAAATACTCCTTTAATTTTAAGCAGCTTACGTCTTCCAATAGCCTTTCTAACCTCGGCATTTATTTCATCTGCCTGACTCGCCACTTTGGGGCACTTAAAGTATTTGTCTAAATTGACTCTCTTGCTACCGTATGGTAATGAGAATTCAAACATTCTTGATTGGTTTAAATATTTTACATTTTCAGGGCGTAAGCTCCAGCCTGGATTCTTTGCGGCATCAATGGGCATATCGAAAAGGCTTAAAACCGTGTCTTCAGTCATTTGTGGGATTCGGATAGTAATGCTACAGCCTGGTTGCAGTATTACGGGCTTCCCATTGCGGTCGAGGATTTGATAGTCGAGCATGCCGCCGGTTTCAAGATATGCACCTCCGGTATCCTGGGTAAACATATCATTGATAATCATGTCAGGCTCGGTATAATATTCTTTCGCTTGCACCTTAATGTCCTTCAGCTTCATTCCAAGCAGACATCCAGCCTTAATTTCCAGCTCCGTGCCGCCCTCCAGAGTAATGATGGTATCCTTTTCCGGTATTTCGCGGACGGTCTCCGGCTCTTTTTTCTCCGATTGGCTGAGCGGAGGCAATATAATTTTCCGGTTGAAGATCAGGCTCATGTCCACCCTTCTATTTTTCGATTTGCCCTTTGCAGTGCCATTATCTCCCAGCGGATACCGCTCCCCATATCCTACGGTTCGGGCATCTTTAGTATCAATACCTACTTTGGCGAGCAGCGCTTTTACCCGTTCGGCTCTATTTTCGGAGAGCCTCTGGTTTAAGGCTTCGGTTCCGGTACTATCGGCATAGCCCCGCAGGGAACGTATTTTCAGCGAATACACCTTGTCCCATTCCAGCAATGAATCTTCTATTACTTTCAGATTGACAGGATTTCTGTGTCCGGACTTGAAATAGAATCGGAAGGTACGGGATTGTCCGCTGAGCGGAGCGTGGCAGGACAGGAATAGGCGAGCAGCAGGAGGCCGGCCATCCACTGATATGTTTTGGTAGAAAAGGCAGTTTTCATTGATATTTGAGCAGTTTGGTACGAAAGACGGTAGTACATCTCGGGAATGGAATCCCGAACGTACTGACTTGCAGGCTAAATTAATACAATTTTTTACATAGAGAACCCGCCGGAAGAATTTACCCGATAAAATCATCGTTGACCCGATGGCTGATTAAGATCAGCGCTCAGATTAGCGGATCAAGCTCCATATTCGGGTCCCAAAATTTGGAGTCAAGGTCTTGTATCTTGCTTTCCGTGACTTCGAGGCCTTCCTGTTCAAGGAGCTTCTGCATAAGCCCGGGCGCGGCAAAATGATGCTGTCCGGATAGCAATCCAGCTTTGTTCACGACCCGGTGCGCAGGTACCGGAGGTTCCTCATAATGCGATACATTCATAGCCCATCCGACCATCCGCGCTGATTTTCCGGTGCCCAGATAGCGCGCAATGGCTCCATAGCTCGTTACCCGACCGTAAGGACACAATCGTACGACTTCATACACCCGCTGGAAAAAGGAGTCGCTCATTCGGGGATCATGGGCATTGATAAGAGGCGGTTTCCGGCGGCTGGGCATAATAATATGGATATTCTAAATGATAATTATCCCCGGAACTCCAGTCTTTTGCCGATTCCATCCAATCCGGCGCGGCCGCTCACCCATACGGATTCTATACGGTCCGGAAAAGTATGACCCTCCAGCGGACTCCAGGCGCATTTATAGTGCAGGGATTCCTTAGTGACTTTGGTCTCCCGATCGGGATTGACGAGAACCAGATCGGCGTAATATCCTTCATTGATATAGCCCCGATCAGGCATACCGAAGCACTCGGCTACCTGATGCGCCATAAAGCGCGGAATATCCGTCAGCGACATGAGTCCGGAGCGGGATTTTTCGAGCATCATCAGCAGGGAGTGCTGTACCAGCGGAAGGCCAGAAGGGCACAGCGCATATTTCTGATCCTTTTCCTCGCGGGTATGCGGCGCATGGTCCGTCGCGATGACGTCTATTTTGCCATCATGGAGCGCTTTCCACAACGCTGCGCGGTCTTCTTCGTATTTGATGGCGGGATTACATTTGATATCCCCGCCGAGCCGGTCATAATCCTCGGCGCTGAACCACAGATGATGTACACAGGCCTCGGCAGTGATACGCTTCTGCGGAGATAATGCAGCGTCCGAGAACAGCGCCAGCTCCCGGGCGGTCGAGATATGCAGGACGTGCAGGCGGGTATTGTATTTCTTCGCCATGCTGATCGCCTTTTGGGTGGATACAAAACATGCCTCGGCAGAGCGGATTTCCGGATGTATTTCAAAGGGGATATCTGCACCATAAGCGGCTTCAGCGGCGGCAAAATTCCGTCGGATAATGGCCTCGCTTTCCGAGTGAATGGCAATGAGTCCGCCTGCATGCGCGTAGATTTTCTCCAGAATT
>JBBRLW010000321.1:0-3143 GCA_038231115.1 Bacteroidia bacterium | reverse complement strand
GTTAGGGTCATTGAAAAAATGGATGCCGATGTTATCTGTATGCAGGAATACATGATGCATACTACTGATGCTTTTCATATCCAGGATAGCCTCGTCAACAAGCTCGGATATAAATACTTCCGCGAGGATACGATTTCTATATCAGCCACCGGACGCTATCATTTTGGACTGGCCATTTATTCGCGGAGGCCGCTCTCGAATTTTCATGTGCTGAAGTTCAGCAACTCCTCCACGAATGGAGCCTGCGAGGCGGATGTCAGCTGGCAGGGCAAAAAGATTCATATTATCACCACACACTTTGAGAGCTTTGGAATATCAGAAGCCGGATACTCATTTCCTCAGCGCGAAGAGGATGCTACCTGGCATGCTTTCCGTGTGAGGGCATTCCGGGTGCGTCGTGCTTTCCAGCGCAAGGCCGAGCAGGTGAAGGTAGTAAGAAAGGCAATCAGCGCTATGCAGCTTCCGGTGATCCTCTGCGGAGACTTCAATGATACACCCCTCAGCTTTGCATACGGCCAGCTGAGTTCAAAGCTATCCGATACCTGGCTGGAACGGGCAGCAGGATTGGGCATGACATTCGGAGGCAGGATTCCAGGACAGCGGATTGACTTTATGCTGCATAATGATAAGCTCCATGCCCTGGATATCCAGCGGGTGAAGCAATTTGCAAGCGACCATTATCCTCTAATGTCGCTATATAGTATCCGATAAGGGAATTGCAGCTACAGGATAGGAAATCCCATTATGCTTAATCTACAGATACTGAATGTCCTGTAAGTCGCTTAAAGCGACTTCAGAGAAATCTTCAGCTCGAAAGGCGTACCGGAAGGCATAACATTCTTACCCTTCTGATATACTTTGAGATTATAGCGTGAGCCTTTGGTCAGCTTGCCATCATACAGCTGGATATCCGGAGATCCCTTTACCTCATTGGATGCGGCAAAGGAGAAGTAGGTGTTCTTAGTATCGGAAATCAGGTTCATACGGACTTTACAGTCTTTATCGGCCATGATTTTATACTCCATCACGCTCATCCCTTTCAGGGTGCCCTTGATGTCACGCACAGGATGATCCACGCGCACACGCATGGTATCGTTGATGGTGACGTAAGTAACAGCGTTTTTATAGTCAGATTTGAGGTCCTTGACACCCTGCTTCATGTCCTGGCTGACCTTGTCCATTTTGTCCTCTGCTTTTTCAGTGCCTTCCTGAATGCTCTGATCCGCTTTGGCAGCAGCTTCGCGGCTGCTCTCCCGTAGGTCTTCCGTTTGATCATCCAGCTTTTCACGGGCAGCCTCTGCAGAAGAATCAATTTCTGCGGCAGCCGTATCTGATTTGGCCTGCATGTTATCTACGGTATTATTGGCATCGGCGCGTTGTGAAGAGTTGCATCCGGAAAGCATGGAAAGTGCAGCAAAGCACATCGGAAATATGAATCTGAGTTTCATCCTGTTGAATATAATTTTATTTTCCGCACTAACCAATCTCACCGTAAATAAGTTTTTATAGCTTATATTTGATGTATATGTCGAGACTTGATATGGCCCTCGAGGGTCTGTTAAATATATCGGATCCCCATGCTAAAGCCGTGTGGACGCGCATGGGAATCCAGTCAGCGGATGCATACTGGGGCGCGCCGAAAACAAAGGCACGTGAGCTGGGCAAACGTCTTAAAAAAGATCATACTCTGGCGCTACAGCTCTGGGCACAGCCGATCCACGACGCCAAGCTGCTCTCCTGCTTTTTAGAGGAGCCGAAAAAGATCACTGCATTGCAAATGCTGACACAGTCCCATGAAATTCCTTTCCATGATATTGGAGATACTTACGCAGAGTGTGTAGCTGCTACAAGTCCGTTGAGCTACGACTTGCTGGATGGCTGGATGAACGAGCGCGAAGCTCCGTTTGCACAGCAGGTACGCCGGCTGGGATGGACTACACTGTACTTCCTCGCCAAAAGGTCTGAGACGCTGGATCATACTTTCTTTGAACCATATATTCCCATAATTGCAGAGATGCTGCACTCCGAAGAAAACTGGGTGAGGGAATCGATGAATAATGCGCTGATTGGTATAGGCAAGCGATATCCCGAGCTGCATAGCCAGTGTGTGGAAGTTGCCCATAGCCTCGGGGATGTGGTTATTGATTATGGGACGACGTCCTGCAAAATTGTGGACGCCCGCGTTGCCCTCATAAAAAAATCTGAAATGGCTGAGGCCATTCAGGCATAGCCCAGAGCGGCTTTTGCCTTCCCGCACGGCTGTTAAAAGGAGATATTATCAGGATATCTTACACTTGTAGGAGTTAGCTTAGTATTATTTTTGGCGGATTGCGTATTACTGACCTAATTTGCATGTTTAATTGGAATAGTAAACGCAAAAAAATGAAGTTGAACAAATTATCTGCTTTACTGCTTTTGATGATTGCCCTGTGTACAGTGGCGGCCAGAGCGCAGGATAAGCCTATGGATCCTAAAGAGGCCAAACGCCAGGCAAAGGCGGAACAGAAACGCCAGAAGGCAGAACTAAAAGCACTAAAAAAGCTGAAGCCGGAGCAGATCAAAGCGCTGAAAAATGGCTTTGAACGTACCCAGACTGATCTGACGATCTGTACCAATCAGAAGGACTCGGTGATGCGCCGTACTTCCGAGCTGGAAATGAAAATGACCCTGCAGGACTCTGCCGTGAAAGCGATGGAAGCACAGGTTACGAAAGCGAAAGCTGATCTTGAAGAAGCTCAGAACGAAGTAGCGATGGATAAATCATCTGGTGGAGGTGCCAAAGGTGGTAGAAACGGACTTATTCCGGCAAAAGGATTGGTATATACCGTTCAGCTGGGATCATTTCGTGATTTTTCCCTGAAAAATATGTCTTCCAGCGGAATCACTATGGATCAGCAGGATGGAATGAATAAATATCTGCTCGGAAGCTTCCGTAAAGAAGCTCAGGCAGAAAAATTCAAGCAGGAAATTCAGGCTATGGGCATCAAGGATGCCTGGGTGGTTGCCTATAAAGATGGCAAGCGCATGGCGAAATAGTTTTCGTCCCTGACATTAAATAAATGTATGCAGGCCGGATGGGTTAATTCTCATCCGGCCTGTTTTATTTGATATCCTTTCCAAACAGGATCTGGTAGCGCCAGGCC
>JBBRLW010000320.1:0-3150 GCA_038231115.1 Bacteroidia bacterium | reverse complement strand
TAGCTTATGGGTTGGACTTAGCTTCTGGCTTCTCAGGTATTATAATGTTGATGCCCGCAATCCCCTGACGTATGTATTCATTCTCATACAGATGCACCTCTACACCGGACTGTTTATCACCGCACATGATGCCATGCATGGGACGGTATCGCGAAATCCCGGGCTCAACAAATCCATCGGAACCTTTGCCGCCCTGCTCTTCGCCTTCAATTATTACCCGAGCCTGCGGAAAAAACATTTCCTCCATCATGACCATGTAGCCACCGAGCATGATCCGGATTTTGCCGAAGGAAAGTCCCTCCCCGCGTGGTATCTGAGCTTCCTCAACAATTATATCAGCTTCGGACAGATCCTGCTGATGGCGGTACTCTTTAACATCCTGATTGCCATATTTCCCCGCTGGAATGTTATCCTCTTCTGGATGCTGCCTGCAATGCTGAGCACCTTCCAGCTATTCTACTTCGGAACCTGGGTACCACACCACCGCTCCTCCGATAGCCAGAACGTTCATCACAGCAGTACCCTGAAGAAAAATCATCTGACCGCCTTCCTCAGCTGCTATTTCTTCGGATACCACTACGAGCATCACGACGCGCCCCATATTCCCTGGTGGATGCTCTGGAAAACGAAGTAAGGAGAAGGAAATAATTTGTACATACTTTAGCAAGGGAATCAAATAAAAACGCTATGTTGAATTTGACTGTGCGTATGAAATTGTTAAATAGGGTTTTGAATATACGAATGTCAATAGAAATTTTTAAATTTTCGAAAAATCATAATGATAGATAAATTTCAAGTAAAATCTGTTTCTGAAGCCGATTTCTTATCAATAGATGTAGCACGAAGGATTATTTGCCATGATCATTCATGGAATTTTGGAATCGTTAAAGTGATGAACAAGAATTTGGATTAGCCTGGCAAAGCACACTTATAAATCCGGAATTAGTTAATTTTGAAGCTTATACCTTCTTTTAATTGATATTAATCTTGAGGTTGTAGCAATTTCTACAATTGATGGGAGAATTATTTTTAAGATGGGCACATTTGACTATTTCCAGTTTTTTATAATTAATTATAAAAAATTTTTAATAATTTCGGAAACTACTATCATCTCCGTTAACGGTTATGACTGTTCACTAAGTAACTTAATTGGTGTTTCGGATATAATAACAAACTGTAGAGTTGAAAACAGCAAAATTATTGTAGATACTCTCACAAGTGGTACTTTTGAATTTTAGTAAGGTAGTTAATACTGATGACAAGACTAATGTATTCAAAATCAATATAGAATGTCTCAGAATATTGCTCATATACATATTGCCCACAATACCTCACACATTCTTTGCTTAAGGGAGTAGGTTATGTCCCAAAATAATTTGGCAGATGGTCGGTTTGATTTATATCATAATCGGAATGGCTTGCCACGGAGATTTGGGGGCTACCCGATCTCTTCAAGCGATCATTCCTGTACGTGCCTCCATCTGCCTTCAACTCCTTCCGCCCCTCAATACTCCTTCACTTGCTTCCGTGCCTTGACTTCTGATACGCCACAATCCGGACAGTCATGGACATCGCTGCTCATATTGCTGCGGAGCTTCCGGATAATAAACACGGAGGCTAAGATCAAAAGCAGAAGGGCAATAATTTCCTGAACCGCATTACTCATACCTCAGAACGAACGAAAGGATTGTGCCGCTTTTCATGTCCGATCGTCGTGGAGGGTCCATGCCCGGGATACACGATGGTATCCTCAGGGAGCATATACAGGCGCTGAATACTCAGCATCATATCCTCCATACTCGCATTGGGGAGGTCCATACGTCCGATGCTATCACGGAACAGAACATCGCCGTCAATCAGGAAGCCTTCGGCAGGAGCGTAGAAAACAACGTGTCCCGGCGTATGACCGGGCGTAAAAATGACTTCGAGCGTTCCATCGCCGATCTGTATGGTATCGCCATCTTTGATGAAGATGTCAATCTCCTGAATATCCGGCTGCGGAAGTCCCAGTACCGCAGTAACGTCGTGTAGCGTATCCAAAGTGAGCTGCTCCCTTGCTTCTGCCTGGAGCTTCAGTCCATATTGTTTGGCAGACCAGGCATTGCCATAAATATGATCCATGTGGCAATGCGTATTCAGCAATGCTACGGGTTTGATATTCAGTTTGGTAATAAGCTCACTAAGCTCCTCTTTTTCCTGAGGCGTCATACATCCCGGATCAATGATCGCAGCTTCACGGCTTTGGTCATCATAGACCAGATAGGTATTTTCCTGAAAAGGATTACAGCTCAAAAAGTCAACTTTCAGCATGCCGCAAATTGCCGATAATTTGGGAAATAAAAAGCCCTTCGGAAATTTCCGAAGGGCTTCTGTTTCAATTAGTAAACCTGAAAGGCTTACATATTGCTTTTGATGTGGTTAGCAGTCTGTCTGCCCGCATCTTCAGCTCTGTCTGTAGCAGAATCAGCCATAGAACCAAGTCTGTTCAGTCTGTCGCTGATTGTGTCTTTTGTTTTACGAGCAAAGTCTTTAAGATCGTTGATCACTTCGTCTTTGTCATCGCGGTTCAGGATGTAGATGGCAGCGGCTCCAACGGCAGCGCCGGCAAGGATCCATAATAAAGTTCTGGAATTTCTCATGATGTTAATATGATTTTTGGTTATTAATCAATTTAATACCTTTACAAATCGAGGATTTAAATCGTTCAGTCAAAGCAAAATTTTTTGAGTCCCCAAAATCAATTTTCTGATTATCAATAAATTACAAACTGCAAATTTGTGAGCCATCCGATGAGGTCTTTCAGAACACCGCGCACCTGCGCCTGGTGATCAGCTAACGGCGCAGTATCCACTTCTCCGGATCCAGCTTATCGCAGCACCCTTTCCATATCTGAAGCTCTACGCTGGCCTCATCGCTACCAATAGTATTGGCTACCGTTCCGATGACCTGCCGGGCGGAAATGTGCTGTCCGGGCTTGACAAACACCTGAGCGAGATTGCTATACACCGAAAAATAGCTCCCATGGCGAACCAGCACAAACCTGCTCCCTCCGTTGATGGGCAGCACATAGCGCACTTCGCCATCGTATAAGCACTTCACCAGTCCGCCCTGCACTGTGCATATTTTGATTCCGGCACTCTGTACCATGAC
>JBBRLW010000319.1:0-3164 GCA_038231115.1 Bacteroidia bacterium | reverse complement strand
TAACGCCTCCGTTGACACCTTTTGCACCCAGATGCAGATGCGCGCTGTTCATCGTATCCGATAATCCTTCCCATACCGCATTGATGTACAATGAGTCCATTGCCGGACTCATTAGCATCCCGATCAATCCCGTTCCGCCGCTTGTATTAGCCGGAACTTCATTCGTACCATTCAGTATTCCCGAAAACAGCAGTGATCCGCTATAATGTGGCACCATAGCTCCGGAAGATGCATATTTCAGGGCAGAACGCACATTTCCACGGGCTTCTCCTTTGCTGTTATTCGCTGTCTTCAGTACAAAATAGATACTGTCATGGGCAGCCAGGCGGGAGTAGCTCGGATTCCATCCGCTCGACCACAATCCCTGTACCTCATTTCCACCAGTGGTGAAGGCAGATAGATCCACAAGCTCGGTACCATTCTGATTCGATCTTCCAGAGTAAAAGCTCGCCCCCGTAATAGCACTATTGATTCCATACGCCAATACATCAGCGTAGGCATTGGATTCGTCGCTGGCTACGGATAAATATCCGCCCGCCTTACCTGATCCGGTAGAAGCCGGAATCAGCTGGCCGCCCGTAGCATTCACCAGATATCCCTCACGGTTATAGCGATACACCTCTCCACGAATCGAACCCTTTGAGTGTGCAGCATCCTGTACATCTATATAAGTATTGACCAGCAGCAGGCTGTCGCGCAGCTCTCTGCTGAGCGCTACCTTGCCCCGGATTATATTTCCACTAACCAGACTATTCAGATCAAGGGCTACCGGACCGGCCATTTTAGGGCGTCCATAATGGATCTGTATTCCTTTATAGGCTCCATTGAGCGCATCAAATACACCCGATACACTCAGGGAGTCTAATCCCGGAGTAATCATTAGTACTATATTCCCTTTCGCATCGCTGAATATAGGTTTTGGAAGCGTATTGATGCCGTCTAAAAACGCATCCAGCATGATTGCTTTGGATAGCATCACCTGCCCCCGAATTTCTCCCGTCGGATGTGCGTTGCTTGTGAGGTTCAGATATATGTTCCCCGCATTCAGATCTCTGAGGAATTGTTTGCGGTCTTTCACCGTCGCTGTATCCGTCAGATACAAGTCAACCTGTGCATAGTTTGGCGATCCGAGAAAAGCGTTCATATTGATAACCACCTTCCCGTTAGATCCCCTGGCAGCGCTATGGAGCGTCAGTCTCTTGACCGTATCAATCCCCGTCCAGTTGATATTCGCATGAATAAACGTGCTGTCAGGTGACATCCGGAAGGTAGCCACACCCGCCGCCAATGTCGACACGGAAGGGGACTCTTCAGCTCCGCTCATTTCAGAGTAAAATGCCCCGTCTGATTCCGAGTGCATCTGTCCACGTATCTCACCATTCGGATTATTGACCGTATGCACATTAATATAGAAATCTCCCCTGATGAATGCCGCTACCTGATTCTGATCCAGCTGGCGCAAATCTCCATATACACGATTGGAGTCATCATATTCAAGATTGAATACCACGCTCCCGTTCATTCCGGGACGCCCGATATGCAGATGGGCACCTGTAATTTTGCTCGATAGCCGCGTAATGAAGGCTTCCAGCCGCGCATGTCTGCGGTCTAAGGATATATTCAGGCTCGCTACTCCACGCGCGGGAGTACTCACGGCAGGTACTTCATTTTGACCTGCAAGGTTCGCCGTAAAAAAAAGCGAAGTGCTCAGATTGGCCGGCGCTGCTACGGCGCCCAGGGTAACCATAAGGATGAGTGCCAGTCCCATCCACGTTCGTAATGCTGATTTCATTCTAAAAAATTTATGCTTTATGCTTGTAAATGACTTTAATCTTCAATATTATTGAATTTTTCCCAGTTTTAAGCTAATGTGAACCTCATTTTTGGTTCCCGCAGGAACATAATTATGCCTTACCTTTGCAGAAATTTTGAGAAACCGCAGAATGAAAGTTGGCGTAAAGCTGTTTATATGTTTCGCATTAGCTCTGCTTTCGTTAGCATCCTGTACCTCGTACAAGAAGACGGCTTACTTCCAGGATCTCGTGTCCAATACCTCCGCGGATAAAGATTCTATCGTTACTGCAGGGCAGGAAAACCTGGTCAAAATTCAGCCTTTTGATGTCCTCGACATTAAAATAGGATCTTCCAAGCAGGGATTCGATAAGCTCTTCTCTTCCAACGTCGGAGGCGTACTCGGAACCCAGGCGGCCGGTATCGGATCAAGCACAGGTGGCGCAGGTGCAAACACAGGCTACTACGGAGGATACTTTGTAGATGCCGCTGGAAACGTAAACCTCCCGATTCTCGGGCAGGTCAAGCTTTTGAATCTATCTGTTGTCCAGGCCAAAGAAGTCCTGCTTGAAAAAGCCAAAGAATATCTCATTGAGCCATACATTGATATAAAATTCTTGACCTTCAAAGTCAATGTCATGGGCGCCGTGGGCAAGCCCGGACAGATTACCATCGCCAATGAAAAAGCGAATCTTGTGGAAGCACTTGCTCAGGCAGGCGATCTCACCGATTTTGCCGATGCCCGAAATGTCAAGCTCATCCGGGGCGATCTGAAAAACCCGACCGTTTTCCAGTTCAACCTCACCGATAGCAAAACCCTCGCTCATGATGGTTTTCATCTCAAGCCGAACGATCTTATTATCGTTTATCCTCAGAGACGGAAATTCTTCGCGGCAAACTTTGCTACCTTCCTGCCGATTATTCTCGTACTGAATACCGTGCTGAGCGTCATCACTTTTATCCGCGTTACCTCCAAATAATAGCGAATGGCCAATAACCCGACAGCTACCCATATACAACCGGAACAGGGATTCAATGTCCGCCCTATTCTGGAAGCCATCCGCGCTAACATCCTCTTGTTTGCTCTGGCTATCTTCCTTTGCATGACCGTCGCATGGGTCGTCAACCGATACTCCCAGCGTATATATTCCATCAACGGATCTGTATTCGTCCGTGACCGGTACAATACCCAGATGAGTCCCGAGGATTTCCTCTCCGGAACCGTTCAGGGATTCAAAACCGCTAACATGATCCAGAATGAGCTGCTCCGCATTCGTTCGGCTACCATCGTACGCAGAACAATTCAGCACCTAAATTTCGGGATCACCTATCAGTCCGTAGGGAAATTTACTTCGTATGAGCTGTATAACGCT
>JBBRLW010000318.1:0-3168 GCA_038231115.1 Bacteroidia bacterium | reverse complement strand
TGTTTTTGACGAGCGGTCCGATGAGAAGAATAGCGAGCAGCGCTACTGAAAGTGCTCTGAGGAGCATCAGGAGCCAGACCGGAAAGCTAAAGCGTCCGGATTTTTCGTGGAGGTCATTTTTTGCATAGACCATCCATGAGATACCGCATCCGAGCAATAGGGCAAGCAGATAAAAATACCAGGGAAAGTCGCTAAAGAAGCTCAAATGCATGGAAAAGCGCGGGGGCAAATATCGTGCAGGGTGGAGATATACGAAAAAAGCCTTCGGAGAATGCTCTCCGAAGGCTTATATTAAGGATATTTACCTCTTAGTGAGAGAAGGTAATAGTGGTTTTATACGTTATACCGCTGTTATCAGCCTGGTTAGACAATTTCAAAGTATTGTCGTCGATCTGATCAATGTTGAAGTTGCCCGTAAAAGCATTTGCTCCGGATCCGTCAACAATAGTTAACGTTTTGTTATCACTTGCCAATGACCATGTTCCCGTAGTAGTTTGCGGATCAGAGCTATTGCATTTTACCGCACCCTCATCGTTGACCAGAACGCCTCCGGAATTAAAGTTAGTTTTGTCATCTTTTTGACAATTGTCAATAGGGATAACGCTAGTCTGAGAAGCGCCGCTAAGACTGTAGCTGACATTCTCAGATGTAATTTTCCAGCTCCCATTCATCAGATACTCTGAATTGGATTTGGAGGCTGCATCCTTTTTACAGGAAGTTGTTGCCAGGGTTCCTGCTGCGAGCAGTGCCAGGGCGAGATAGTTAATGCGTTTCATTTTGTATTAAAAAATATAATTGATTACTAATTTTAGTGAGAGAAGGTAGTAGTGCTAATTGTAGAGGTATCTCCTAATATATCCTTATAAGATAATACAAGTGTGCTGGCATCTAATTTATCAATGCTGAGCGTTTGAGGAAAGCCATATAGAGTTACATTCAGAGATTTATTATCAGCACTGAGGTTCCAGATCGCATTGGCTGTGCGGACTTCAGAAGAATCACATTTAATGGTGCCGTTATCGAATACAGCAACATTTGCGGGCTTGAAGGTGAGTAAATTGTCCTTTTCGCAATCCAGGGGAAGTATGGTTGTAATCATTGCTGCGCCTGATCCGATGGTGATACTTTCCCGTGTATTAATCTCTTTCCATGAGCCTGACTGAAGATAGTCAGATTGAGTTTTGGCAGGTGTAGCTTTATCCTTTTTACAGGAAGTAGTTAGTAGAGTTCCTGCTATAAGCAGTGCCAACGACGAATATCTAAGTGATTTCATTTGGATGAAGTAATATAGGATGGTAAATCAGCTGGTTGGGAGCAGCTAATAATGCGGCGAAACTACAAAAAAAATCGGTTGCCCGATATATCGAATATCAGGGAGTGAAAAATCCGAAGAATGGTACAATTTGCAGAGGCAGCTATCTGAATAGGGAAAAGATGCGGATGCTGGAGGTGGAGATAGGGATTCAGAACCTTTTTTAAGGAAGGCATTGTTTGAGGGATCAAATGCGTATTTTCGCGCAAAATTAAAAGCTGATAAAAGTATGTACTGGACGCTTGAACTGGCATCTTATTTAGATGATGCACCCTGGCCGGCCACTAAGGACGAGCTCATTGACTATGCGATCCGCACGGGCGCGCCGATGGAGGTTGTAGAGAATCTTCAGGAGCTGGAGGACGATGGTGAGCCATACGAGGAAATCCTCGAGATATGGCCGGATTATCCTACGCACGACGAGTATTTCTATAACGAGGACGAGCTTTAGAGCGCGCTCCAAGTCATGATAAAATCCCCTGATCGGTTACAATGTTACGGATCAGGGGATTTTCCGTTTAGAGGGAGCGGTTAAAGGCAGGCTGATGCAGACAGATTAGATCCCGGGAGATTTGGATTGTCCGATGGATGGGTACGGAGCAAGGGACATTGAGGAATTGATAAGGAGGAATGTCCGATGAAAAAATCGGGATATGAATGGGATAATCAGGGGCATATTGTGCGTGATTTGTCTAATTTTGCGGGTAAAATATCAGATATGCAGCAGATTCATAATTTCAGTGCAGGACCATCTATACTTCCGAAGGAAGCCATGGATGCCGCTATTGAGGGATTACGCGACTTCAAGGGCATGGGGCTCTCGGTGGTGGAGATATCGCACCGCTCTCCGCAGTGGGAAGAGACCATGCACGACATGCGTGAGCTGATCAAAAAGCTGTACAGCATTCCGGAGGGGTATCAGATTATATTCCTGGGTGGCGGGGCAAGCATGCAGTTTACTCAAATCCCACAAAATCTGCTTGGAGCGGATAAAACTGCGGCATTTCTGAAGACAGGAACCTGGGCAGCCAATGCTGCGAAAGAAGCGAAATTCTGGGGAAATGTGACTGTTGTGGGTGACTCGGAAGCAGATAATTACACTTATATTCCTAAAGGCTATACGATTCCGGCGGACTCGGCTTATTTTCATATTACGACTAATAATACCATCTACGGAACGGAGATGCACGAGATTCCGAAGGTACCTGTTCCGATTGTTGCGGATATGTCCTCGGATGTATTTTCACGTCCGATAGATATCAGTCAGTATGGACTGATCTACGCAGGAGCGCAGAAGAATATGGGTCCGGCAGGGGTTACGATGGTAATTATCCGTGATGATATGGTGAATATGGCCAAGCGCGAGATGCCTACTATCATGAATTATTCGACGCACATCAAGGGAGAATCGATGTATAATACGCCTCCGGTGTTTCCGATATATCTGTCTCACCTGACGCTCCAGTGGCTTGAAAAGCAGGGAGGCGTTGCGGGCATGTATGCACGTAATTCAAAAAAAGGAGATCTGCTTTATACGGAGGTGGATCGTAATACATTGTTCAAGGGGACAACTGCCTTAGAAGACAGATCACTTATGAACGCGACGTTTGTCTGTAATGATGCTGCTCATGAGAAGGCTTTTCTGAGCTTTGCAGAGGCCAATGGAATCTATGGCTTAAAGGGTCACAGATCGGTTGGGGGATTCCGTGCATCGATGTATAATGCGTTGCCAGAGTCATCGGTGGCTTATCTGGTGGAGCTGATGCAGGCATTCGAAAAACAGAACGGGTAATATATAACATATCAGAAATCAGATAAATGAGAATACTTGCTAATGATGGTATTGCAGAGGATGG
>JBBRLW010000317.1:0-3176 GCA_038231115.1 Bacteroidia bacterium | reverse complement strand
TTCCTGTCCAGCTCAAAACAGACACCTTTCCGAGCCGGAAGAATACGATCGAATACCTCGGTTGAATTAGCTCCAAAGGCAATTTTCTCTGCAGAGGGGACTGCATGGACAATATGTTCACGCAATACATCCCGCGTATGAACGGGAACAAGTATCTGATTATAGCTCTGTGCAGATAGCTCTGAGATACATTCTTTGCGGTAGCTCATATCCTGACTGGCTTTAGGGAAGTCCATCCACAAAAATGCGTCAATGATATCTGCGTCAAGCGCTTCGGCAAGGCTCCGGAAAATACTATTTCCGAGCAGGGTTATATGTGTGTTACGATATGGCTCCGCTGATCTGAGCTTTCCAAGCACAGGACGAAGGAGGATATAATCACCTATGGCATCGTACTTTACAATCAGGATACGTTTCTGTGCTGACTCTGCTGCATCAACATAGTCCGGACGTATGCCATCGCACTTCCGGACTATGCTCAGTCTATGCTCCGCACGGAGCTTCCGGCGCAAGCGCCTGAAAAAGTTCATCGGATTATACCGAAAGTCTATTCACGCACAAATTTCACTCCCGGAAGCGCCTTCTCAATTCCGGCTTCTTCCTGAGTACTGACACCGCGTCCTGGCATAACAGGAGCGTTCATCTGAACGTCTGATTTCTTGATGATAACAGTTTTCAGTGTTTTGACAGCTGATAGCTGGCTAAAAGTGGAAGCGGGCACACGTTCCGGAATAATTAGTGTCTCCATGGAGCGCAGCTGACGTGCAGTAGTCATAATCTGCTCGTTGCTGATGGCCATACTGGCTCTTGAGGCATCAAAGGTTTTCACTGGAAGGGCTACTATCTCGTTCGGAATTGTAGAGGCTGTTTTCCCTATAATAATTCCGCTTACATTGCGGACGCCATTAATGCCTGTCACATCTGATGGGCCTCCAACACGTCCGGAGATGACCAGATTCAGCTTGCGGCACTGTTGGTAGAAATTAGCTCCGGCTCCGTTATAAGGGACGGTGATTTCTTCCTTGTTGACAATGGTACCCAGCAGACTGAAAAATCCTGCCCAGTCCTGCTCGCGGATGACGTTTGCATCATATATATGCAGACGCTTCAGACGGGTAGGACCTGAGGCCATATTGCCCATCTCCATTCCAGGCTGTGGCGCGCCGCCCTGCGGCATACCTCCCTGGCCTCCCCCCTGAGGAGGAGCCATTCCTGGCTGTGGCGGGGCGCCTCCGCCTTGTGGTGGAGCTACTGATCCGCCACCGCCCGGGTTCATCCCCTGTGGACCGTTATCACCGCCCGGCGTAGGAAATACTTCCACTCTATCTACCGACAGCTCATCAATTGGCAGAGTAAATAGCGCGGATAAGTCCGTCATTGGAATTGAAACGTTCTCAATTTTCAGGCTGCGCAGGCTGCTTGAGTTCGACAGAACATTTTTGATCATATTGCCATCAATGGCATTCTCTCCGATTAGGGTAAGAGATTTAAGATTCGGCAGGCGTCCCAAAACATCCGGAAGCATAGGCCCCATCAGCTTGATTTTGAGCGTACGCAAAGATGGAATCGGCGGCATCATGGATGCTGAAGACTTTAGCGTCGTCAGGCGCTGGAGCATCATCATATTCTGTGGAATCTCGATGACGCGTGTATTGCTGATATCTACGGAGCGGAGGGAGAGCAACCTTCCGATGCCTTCGGGAAGGCTATTGATGTCATTTCCGGAGAGGTCAATTTCTCTTAGCTTGCTGAGCTTGTCTATATCCGGAGGCAGGGCATTGATGCCGAGACTACGAAGCTTCAGTACCTGAAGATGCGAGAGTGAAGACAGCTGTGCTCCCGGAAGCTCGGAATGCTGGCTATTTCCAGTCAGAATCAGCTCCTGAAGGTTCTTGAGCTTGTCTATTTCCGTAGGAATCTTGTCCACATTGGTTACGTGGAGGCGATATACTGTCAGGGGAGCCTTCATCGCTTCCCTGAAGGAAGTAAAGACAGGCTTTTTAGAGAGCGTAAGGGAGTCCAGCATTCCAGGCAGAAGGGTTTCCTTCGGAAGTGCGGGTCCCTGCTGCATTCCCATAGGCTGCATCTGCTGCCTCATTGGAGGGCGCATTCCAGGCTGCATTTTATTTGATGCGGGCATCGGAGCTCTTTGTCCGGCAGCCATAGGCTTCTTCTGCATGGGAGCAGGCTTCACCTGCGCAAAAGTTTGAAAAGCAATACTGGCTAATGCCATCAGCATCACATATTTGCTCGATGTAAATGTTTTACTCATACGTTCTAAAAAGGCTAAAAAGCAAAATTAAGGATTCTCAGGCAATTACGATAAGCGTGCCGGAGAATGAGATGTATATGCAATCGTATTACTATCAGTCAATTGCATGGATGATAGTATTTCAGAGTCTATCGGCTATTGCTTGTGGAATTTGCCGTAGCGGTCAACATATCCTTTTTCTCCGCTTTTGAGCACCACCAAGGCAACTCCGTTTTTATAGTCTGAAACCTCGGAGAAAAAAGGCCCGAGAAACTGCTCTCCGCGCTTGTTGAGGAATCCCCATCCGCCTTTGGACAGATCAGAGCGGGACATTTTCTTATATACCGGATCTTCTACTACGGGGCTTGTGCGGGTGTATTGCTTCGCCGTATAGCGTACGGCAGCATATCCGTTGTGGTAGGGCCGGATTTCTTCGTACATGCAGGGAACGACCAGCGCCCCTGTGGTATCAATCATGCCGAAGCCGCTTCCACCCTTCACTAAGCGCATACCTTCAGAGGACTCCAGGAGCTCGTTAAATTGTGGCTCTGTGATTATTTTTCCCGTTTTGTCAATGATGCCCAACTGACCTGATTCATTGGCTACAATGGCTCTGCCTCCCTCAAAGGGACGTGCTTCGGAGTACGCCGGCTCAATAATCCAGTGCCCCCGCGCATCTATATATCCGAATTTACCATCCTTTTTTGCGGCGATCATACCTTCGGAAGGTGGCTGCATATTCTCCAGACTCGGCTCCAGGATTACCTTGCCGTCGCTGGAAATAATGCCTGTCTTACCATCAAGCGTCACTAAGGCTACATCCTGATCCTTTTTCCCAATCTCGTCATAGAACTCGAGTCCATTGTCATATTTTGTGGGAAATACCTCGAGTCCGAGGGCATTATAATATCCGAATTTGCCCCCG
>JBBRLW010000316.1:0-3176 GCA_038231115.1 Bacteroidia bacterium | reverse complement strand
GCATTGGCACCCAGATAACCGAGCATCAATACCAGAAGCGTAGCTACGCCTTTGGAAAGATTGAAAAAAGTGTAAAAACGTTTCATACGTGTATATAAAAGGTTAAAAAGACAAATCAATGATCTGCTTCCTGTTTGATGAGGGGAGCAAATCGGGTGAAAACTACGGCCTGACAAATAGGAGATATAATCCGGAAATGTTTAGCGCCATGTCCGGAAAGGATGACCCTGAGTCATCATGCAGTAGTAGTGAAAAATATAAGCAGTTCCTAAATTCCAATGAGGCTCCTTATGAGCGACAGGCAGGATTTCAGCGAAACTAAAGCATCTTTTAGTCGAAATAGACATGAGAATGAGTCAGTTGTGCTTTACTTATATGCTGCAAATATACATAACTGATGAGGATTTTCTTAATGCCCGAGCATATCAAAACCATTAGCGCAATATTATGCTTAGATTAAATTTAAGAGAAAACGGCCTTTTCAAGGGTTAGAACTGATTTTGACAATGAGTAGCCCGTCCAATTCTCGATGAAAAATTCGATGAACAGCCAATGATACAAAATCATGACTATGACCCATTCAGGCTCCTTATAAGTATTCCCTATGGGAGCTCCGTGTTCCCGCTCTTCTCAGGATATAACGTAATCTGCCAGCCATAGCCGGAGCATTTGCGGCAGGTTCTCATTACCGGACAAAGCCCAGCCGAAATTTCCTGAAAATACTCATAGTTGTTTTATCGGTAGCTGTAGCTTGTAGAGAACAGATCATTAGGCACCCATTGCACCTACCTGCTTTTGCTCGTTTCTTCGGGAAACATATAGTACCAGTCCCAGCAAGGATGCAGCGACCAGAGCGGCAATTCCCCTGCTGAAATTCAGTCCACCTTTTTCTATAGGTTTAGTGAGCAAGTCCCCGAACGTAGCTCCGAAGGGTCTTGTAAAGATGAACGCAATCCAGAAGAGTAGCTCAGCATTGATTTGCGTAAAATAGTGTAGGAGTATAACTACAATGATGATAACAGCAGTAACCATTGCGCCCATAAGATAGCTTAGTCCGATATTGTCACTCAGGAAATCCCCAAAGGCGGTTCCAAGACTATTGGAAAATAAGATGGCTATCCAGTAAAAAATTTCCACACGCCGCTCCTTTATGGGATAAACACAGATCTCTTTTGTCCGCTGATGCCAAAGGAATAAGGTTAATAATAGTCCGGCAAACAATATAGCTGAGCCAAGCGCGTAGCCAAGTCCGAGTGTGCGGTCCATAAGGTCAGATATTTCTGTACCGACTGTCGTGGTGCCTACAATCACCAGCCAGTAAAGCAAGGGATTGTACTTTTTAGCAACCAGCTGCATGAACAGCACGCTTACGAAGAAAACTACTGTAATGCCAAGCCCAGCTATATATCCCAGCTTGAGCGACATAGAGAAAAAGTCACCGAGGACTTCTCCGAGTGTGGTGGCAAGAATCTTCATTATCCAGAAATACAGCGTAATTCTGGCGACCTTATTCAGTGTGTCCATAGTGTTTCCCATAAGGCAAAAAATTTATGAGCTGCTTTAGTACGCCCGCTCTCCTTCCGGGAGCTTCCTGTTGCGAACCGTGATGTAAATAACCAGACCAAGAATTGTCAGTAGAAACACGATACTTGTGAGGGTGGTTCCCAGGCCCAGACCACCATCTTTCACATCCTGGGATAATAAATCCCCTACGCTGGCCCCGAGGGGTCGCGTCAGGATATAGGCTGTCCAGAAAGCAAAGATACTATTGATATTCAGATATTTATAGGCAAAAAAATCAAACCGATAGCTCCTGCAAATAGCAGGCTTGCATGCCATAGCCGAGACCCGAACTTTCGGATACAAGGTCATCGGCAGAGGTCCCGAGGGAAAATGTGAATAGTATGGCAGCCCAATAGAAAAGCTCCTTGCGCGTGGTATCGATATGGTGTACGGATAAGGTACGTTCCCGGAGATACCACCCAGACGAAAACTACGATAAGCGCCGCACCAAACATAATAGAGCTTGCAGCCAGACTGACTCCGAGATTATCAACCAGATTATCGGAAATAAGCGTACCGACTACACTCAGGAGAACTACAACTGCCCAATAAATGGAAGATATGTAGTGCTTCCTTGTCAGCTGTACCAAAAGAACAATCAGCAGAATGGCACTCATAATATAGGATGTATTGGCTAAGCCAAGCCTGAAGGTCTCATTCAGATTATCTGCCGCGGTTCTCCTACGGTAGTTGCCAGGATCTTTATGTCCAGAAGAAGATGGTTACCTGCGGAACCTTGTTGAGCATTTGATTCATAATGTCTGTTTAATTCGGGCTTTCCAATTATAGTGCCTGAGGAATAGTCTCTTTATTTCAGAAAAGATACTTGATACGCGCATTCAGATTAATTTTGCATATTCGCAGGAAGATGGGACAGGTGCCTTACCCTGCCGATATACTATATGTTCAAAAAGATACTGATAGCCAACCGCGGCGAAATAGCCCTTCGTGTAATAAGGACGGCCAAAGAGATGGGAATCAAAACCGTAGCGGTTTACTCCACAGCAGATAGAGATTCACTACATGTCCGGTTTGCAGATGAGGCCGTATGTATCGGTCCGCCACCGAGCCAGAAGTCCTACCTGAATATGTCCAACCTGATTGCAGCCGCGGAGATTACTAATGCGGATGCGATTCATCCGGGCTATGGATTTCTGTCGGAGAATGCGAAGTTTTCCGAGATATGCGGAATGCACGGCATCAAATTTATCGGAGCTACGCCGGATCAGATTAATTCTATGGGGAATAAGTCCATGGCCAAGGAGACCATGAAGAAAGCAGGCGTCCCTGTGGTCCCGGGATCAGACGGAATATTGGCTGACGCCAAAGACGCAATCAAATGCGCAGCAGAAATTGGCTATCCGGTTATCATAAAGGCCTCTTCCGGAGGTGGAGGACGCGGGATGCGCATCATCTGGAAGGAGCAGGATGTAGAGTCCAGCTTTGACTCCGCCAAGCGGGAAGCCGCAGCTGCCTTCGGCAATGATGATATCTACATGGAAAAATACATCGAAGAGCCGAGGCATATCGAGTTCCAGATTGTAGGTGATCAGTATGGATCTGTGTGTCATCTATCATAGCGGGACTGTTCCATTCAGCGCAGGCATCAGAAG
>JBBRLW010000315.1:0-3188 GCA_038231115.1 Bacteroidia bacterium | reverse complement strand
TATATTTGGTACACACGAGTGTCCCTACGGAACACTACGCGCGAGCGCGTTGATGGCGCTGATTTATCCGGCGGCGGGATTATAAATCCCGCCGAGCGTGTAAGGCGGACGTGCGTAAGGCGGACGCGCGTCCGCCATCGCACAAAATCGCCGATCAACCACACACAGCTACGCATTCCAGCGGATTTCGGTGCCGCCGGAGTCATGGACAATCATGCGGGATAACACAAACAGATAGTCGGATAAGCGGTTGAGGTACTGCAATACGAGCGACTCAACAGGCTCGGACTCTGCGAGGTGCACGGTGCAGCGCTCCGCACGGCGGCAAATACACCGCGCTACATGCGCATGGGAGGCCGCTACGGCTCCGCCGGGCAGAATAAAATGCGTCAGCTCGGGGAGTACGTCGTTCATGCGGTCCATTTCCGACTCCATGAGGGCTATTTCGGTGCTCTGAATCTCGGGGAGCTTCATCTTCGACTTTTCCGGATGTGCCGCCAGATGTGAGCCTATGTCGAAAAGCGTATGCTGAATCTTCAGCAGCATCGTCTGGGCATGATCTTCCGGATAGAGGTCCCGCACCACTCCAATCGCCGAGTTCAGCTCATCCACCGTCCCGTATGCTTCAATGCGGATATGGTGCTTCGGTACCCGGACCCCTCCGATGAGCGAGGTTTCTCCCCCATCGCCTTTGCGCGTATATATCTTCATACGCACACGAAGTTAATAGGTAGCCGTCGGATTTTGAGGGAAGAGTTCCGTAGCTCTCATAGATGCGCCATACTATTCCTTAGCATTGATATTGGATACATTAGTCAGTAGTAGATACAAATGGGGAAATTTTCTTACTTAAATCTGTTCAATTGAATTTCGACTCTACGTCTATAATATCAATAATTCTTTCAAAGTAATACAGTTCATAGAAATCCTCAAGCATAAGCACCTGAAATTTTCCGCTATTAAGAACAGGTAAATATACCTCAATAAAGTCCATTGTTGGACTAACACTTCCTCTATTAAATAAGTCAATAAAACTCTGACCTGAAATTTTTTCTCTAAGCAGCTTTAAATTATCGTCTGTAGAAGCAACCATACATAGAAAAAAACTTCCTTGGCATCAATTATTACCTTACAAGCTTTAAGGGCGCTTCTTAATTTAGTGTATAGACTATTCTCCTCAATTCACTTTTTTGATCCACATAGTCCACGAAAAATACTCATCGTTTTTGCTGATTCTGCTTTAGAGCCTGTCCAAGAATTTTTATTTGCGCATTTGCGATAATTTTGGTGTCAGCCCAGACGGGCTTTGAAGGACATAGCAGAGCTTCTACGTTCAAAAAGTCCAACGCAGGATGGCGCAAAAAGCATCCAAATAAGCTTTTATAAAATTTTTAGACAGGCTCTTAATTAAGGCAGCCACATTTATTGATTCTGCCAGGGTCAAGCTGGTAGTCTATTAAGTGACTGTAATATCCGCCGCTATAGCCTGCCTGAGCCCTATATATATCATTTCGTATTGCCCGTTCCATTCTGGATCCTATCCTTCGGAGAGAATAGTATGATTCCTTTGCTGTGGGGGGGATATAGAATTCAATATTGTACTTGGACTCAATATACTGCCTTTCAAGCCCAATATAAGGAAGAATATTTATAGATACTTTAGTCAGCCTAAGACAGGGAGGTACTTTCTGGATATATGTAAAATTGTCTCTCCGGATACTACCATAATTTACTTCGTGTCCATAATAGATGACCATGAAAGTATCATTAAAAGGCTTCAATAAATGACTTAAGGCGGTATTCCCATCCCTTAGCTTAAGGCTAAGAGGGCGCTCTTTCTCAGAAAGTTTCAAAAAGAGAGTATCAATCACCTCGCCTTTCTTTTTCTTTTCTTTCGATTTCGTTTTATAAAGAATGCTCCAGGTACCTTTTACACACATATAATTACAAAAAGTATCAAACAGCGCCCTACCAAATCGGAATGTGCTGTCCTTATTGAAATCTATAAAAGAGTCACCATTTGTAAAGGAATATACCCTGTTTGAGTCACCGCCGAAATTAATATGTACCTCAGGGCTAATGACCTCCTGACCCAAGAGACACGTCGCCCAGCTCAGCAGAAAAGTTAGTAGCAGGAGTCTTTTGAATTTCATAGCTCCCAATATGCTAACAGCAGATATGTTTCGGCACTCCCACACACCAGCCGGAACCATCTCGCCTGTACCGTGTACACGTCTGACCTATATCCACTGAGCTTTGTGCTACCATCGGACTCAAAGATACTATTTCTACCCGAATATCGTCCGATCTATATCATCTCTCAGCAACTGATTGCTCATTAGCGCCCAATCAATGGAGTAGGTGGGAATTGGTGGGTTGCTGCAGTCACTACGCATCTTTAAAGAAAGGGAGTGAGAATTGGAGAAGTAAACCCATATATTCTTCATAATTTCTGACCTGATTTATCTATGGCATAGTTTTCAAAAATATCTATATCAATTAATTCCACTCCTTTTTTGAGCTGCAAGTCAGAACTTTGATTAGAGTCAAAAACCATACGTCTATACTTTTCAGAATATCTCTTAATATGCCACTCAGAATTATCCTTATTGAAAACTCGAAAGCTTCCATCTGCACCTGTCGCAGAACCCTGATTTTTAACTACAATTGTTGTGGGCAGTGAATCAAATAGATACAGAGTAATATATTGGCTGTTGGCGGTCAATATATAATCATTCTGAGGAGCCGAAACGCCGAAATACTTATAAGGGAGTATATAGCAAACACCTCCGTAAGTTTTCCAAACAGTGATGCATGTGCCGTTCTTTAAACTATAAAAGCTTCTTTCTTCACCTACCCAAGTAAGCAGCGACGCAGCAATAATTAAAACGATCAGAATTAATCTTCTCATAACTGAAATTGGGGGTAATTGGAAACCTGACCCATTCACTATTTTTGTAAAATAGGAGAATTGATACTGCCAATAATCACCTTTGCTTCTTATGCTTTACCTGTTCCTGAGTATTATCCATATTTATTGTGTTTGCCTATCAAGTCGGCTATTGGTGGATTGGTTGGGTTATTTGAATGGGAGTCTTTTTTCTATATCTTCATTCTTTACTTCGTCATAATAATATAAAAGAATGACATTCTTCCTTAGATCGGGATCAGAAAGAAGCTGATTCAGG
>JBBRLW010000314.1:0-3221 GCA_038231115.1 Bacteroidia bacterium | reverse complement strand
TTTTAGATGCATAATCTGCTGAGGTAAATAAAGGAAGATCCGGAAAAGCCTGCCTGAGCAGGATAAACGGATTGGATCCCAACTTCAAAGGCAGTTGAAATGCGCTCCCGAATAAACTAATATGATCAATCCCAAGGAGCATAGATGACAGCATCACCTGAGCCAGCAACAATACAATCATCACCTGAGGCTCCCAGCGCCTTGCAGTAGCTATCAGAACTATACCGATAGCAAAGTGCCAGAAAGTCCATAGCAGGAAGCTACCCTCCTGCCCTTCCCAGAAACAGGCAATCATGTACTGAGTCGGAAGACTTAAAGAAGAATGACTGTAAACGTAATTATACTGAAACTGATGGGAATGAATCAGATGAAATAGAATGGCAAAGAGTCACATTACTGCAAGCCCGTGAATTAGAAACGACGCTCTCCCGATAGTTTTCCAGGAAGATACTTTCTCATCCTTAGCATAAAAAATGTAGCTGAAAAGTCCTGCAATAGCAGCACAGAAAGAGAGGACTATAAAAAAATAACCCCAGTTCCCCGGGGTAAGATTTTCATTAATATATTGAATTCCCATCAAGATTTATCTCAGAACACTTGCCTGCTGAGCTTTTACCTGCTCATCAGCATATTTGGATGGGCATTTCATCAGAATAGATGATGCCTCAAAATCAACAGATGTAATTTTTCCAACAACAACAATTTTTTCAGACTTTTCAAAATCCTGTGGCTTGTTATTGTGGAGAACTACTTTCCTTACTTCGCTGTGGTCATCTTTCAGATAAAAAGCAAAGTAATTGGGATCCTTCTCCGGGTTATATATCAATCCCTTGTCCTTTACCCATTGACCAACGATATGAAATTCACGGTCAGGACTTTCCGCAGCTTTAGAAAAATTGACGTATTGAGAGGTATTTCCAACCGCCATAGTAATAGTCAGGCCGGCAGCGATAATCATTAGTATGCCGATAATATGTGATTTCTTCATTAAAATCTAATTCTTATAATGATCCTTTTCAAGTCGCCTCAAACGGGATTCAATGCGGAATAGCGTTATTAGTACAACTACTAAAATGATGCTAACCACGCACACCACCACATAAATTTTACCACTATTCCTTAATGAATCTGCCATAGGGGTTTCATTACTCTGAATTTGTGCTGAAGCAAATAAGCTCATGGATAGAAAGTATAGTAGCATTAGAGCCTTAGGCAATTTGATCATCAAGTTTGATTTCTAATTTTTTAGTGCGAATCATGATCTGGGCAATCCAGAAGCCCATTCCGATCCATGCCAATACAGCGGGATAAAATACCATTCTCATGTGGCTATCGAGATCGTATGTGTTGAATCCTGGATTGCCTCCATTGCCTGGATGCAGGGAGTCACTCATACGAGGGAGAATGAAAAGTAGCGGAATAATGGAAGCCGCAGCGAAAATATTATACACCGAACTAACTTTAGCTCTCTGCTTTTCATCCTGAATGGAACTCCGTAAAATGAGAAATGCAAAGTACTCAGCCATTACTACTGCCGAGTTGTTCAGCTTCGGGTCCTCAAATACCCACCACGCACCCCAGGTATATCGTGCCCACAGGGATCCCGTTAATAGCCCTGCTATTCCGAGCGTCAATCCTGCATTAATATATTCTGTGGCACGAAGATCACAGTTTAAATTTCCGGTTCGCAGGTACTGAACTGCCTGATTCAATGAAACAAAGAAAAGGAGCATCATTCCGAACCACATCGGAACATGGAAATACAGATTCCTTATAGTTTCATTGAGAATTGGAAGCCGGGGAACAGGCATAAGGAATCCAGCGATTACTGTGTAAATCAGTAATATAGCTGAAGCATATTTCCACCAGTCTTTCTTGAAAGTCATTGAATTAATCTCTCCAAAGGTACGGAAATAGCATAAAGCAAACAACGAAAACGATTACATCAATGGCTATAAGACTGATGAGCTCTCTGTAATTCAGCGATATGGAAAAGCCTTCCATGGCCCTCCTTGAGAGCTTACATATTAGCATAAGCTGTGGGACTACAATAGGGAAGCTTAAAATTGACATGAGTGTTCCTGATCCGGATGCTTTTGCAGCTATAGCCGAGACCATCGTAAATGAGCCCGCAAATGAGAGGCTTCCCAAAACCAGTATGAGGAGGAAGTAGAGCCTGCCAATAATAACATCTCCAAAGAATAAGCTGAAACCCAGATAAGTCAACAGGCTGACTGTGACTAAAAGAAGGGAGTTATAGAGTAATTTGGAAAGAATTATGTTTTCAGCGGAACTGATCTGATATAGATATAGCATGCGTGCTCTTCCTTCCTGAATGAAGCTCTTGGCTACAGCATTCACAGAAGCAAATAGGACTACGAGCCAGAATAAAGTAATCCACACCAGCGGATTGAATTTTTGTATCAGGAGCTGGATTAAAAGTACCGTTGAGAAAACGTACAAAAGGATTCCATTGAGAGCATATTTTTCTCTCAATTCGGTTTTGGCTTCTTTAAGAAACAATGCTTTGATATGGCGATATTCCATCAAATATCTCTTAAAACTTGTGTAAGACCGTCCTGATCTGGTTCCGAAACAGTGATTGCCTCAATAGTATTTACAAGCTGAGGGTTATATGGAGTTTTCACTTTTATGTAATTGGCAGTAAACCCATGCATCATTCCCTGATGATCCTCGTTTTCCCAAAGCACAGTTGTCCGGCTACCAATTTGTGACTGATAAAATGCGTGTCTTTTTTTCTCGGAAATATGCGTCAATATCTGATTCCGTTCGGATCGAATTCTATTTGGAATTTTCCCCTGAATTCTTAGTGCTGTGGTATTTGGTCGCTCGGAGTATGTAAAAACGTGCAGATAGGATATATTCGATGATTCGATAAACAGTACAGTATCAAGAAAATCCTCGTCTGTTTCTGAAGGAAAGCCGACAATTACATCTGCACCGATACATGCATGAGGCATCAGTTTTTTGATAAGGCTGATTTTGTCTCTGTATAGCCTGGAATCATACCTTCTACGCATTAGTGAAAGTATTTTATCCGAGCCTGATTGAAGTGGAATATGGAAATGTGGAGCAAATCGTTGTGATCCTGCTATGAACTGAATAATCTCATTCGTAAGAAGATTTGGTTCAATAGAAGAAATACGAATACGATCCAATCCCTGAATAACATCAAGTGCCTGAATCAGCTGGAAAAAGTC
>JBBRLW010000313.1:0-3227 GCA_038231115.1 Bacteroidia bacterium | reverse complement strand
TCCGCACTGTCATTCAGCTTGTTAGCTACCAAGCGGATCGTATGGGCTCCCTCAGTAAGAGAAGGAGTAAAGGAGAAAACTCCGTTTCCGCCAGATGCTTTAGCAGTAGTGGCTAACGTTGAATTGCCTGTTGTTGCGGCAGCACCGTCAACGGAATAAGAGTAAGATATTTTAGTAATATCTACTTTCCCGCTGTTATAAATTGCTCCGAAAAGGTTTGCGCCTTTTTTGATGTACGCTACTCCATTTCTGATGTATTGTGCAGAATAGTCGATACCCAGTCCGGTGGCATCATATCTTGGCTGATTTCCGGAAATAACAGCATAGCTGTTAACTTGTCCAAAGTCAGTGTAATCTGCAATTTCATAAGCAGTTTTGCTATCGATACTAACCCCTATTGTTCCTTTAGGAAGCTTTGAAGCAAATGAAGCGACCAGATAGTTATACTCGATATTTCCATTTTCATGGATAACCAGGGCAAACTGAGCGTAAGCATTCGGAACATTTGCAAGGCCTGTCCCCTGTGGAGACATATTCAACCAATATACGACGTGGTAGCGGTTTGGAGCTGTTCCTTCGGTAAAGTTCTGAACAGCAGCATCAGCAGCAGGATTCTGCGTGCTTGAGTACACAGGCTCCCAGTCAAACCAGAAAGGCATCAGTGCCAGCTTCGGTGCAGAAGCATCCGGAATTCCTACGTTTGTGGCGATACTGGTAGTAGAACTGGTATCAAACGTAATGTATCCGTTATCAGATGCTTTATACTTGGTGTATGTTTTTCCATTGATCGTTACCGGAAATGGTATCGTCTGGATTTTTGAAAGTACATCATTTTTCCCCTGAGGAATAATGGTGTTGTAAACTGTAGATTGAGTAGCCGCACCCATATATGGCCTCAGATTCCCCAGAAAATAGTAACCCTGCGCCATTACGCCGGAAGCTGAGAACAGCATCCCGACCAATAACGCCTTTGCGTAATTGATTCTTTTCATATAAAAACTTTTCGTTCTGAAATTATTAGGCGGAAATTTACGAAGAATTTAGAATATATCCATGTTTTCGGCGTTTATTACCTCCTAATTTTATAAGTGGAATCATATTCCGGCCCTCAATTAAACTAACCCCGACCGATGGGGAAATCCGCAATTTCAGGTCAAATTTTTGAGGATAACAACAAATCCCGCAGGTAGCGCGTTATTTGTAGCACCAAACATGAAGCAATTCCGGATCTTACTTTTTCTAATGCTCTGCACGATGGCGGTTCAGGCACAGACGGGCATCTATCTCAACTTCTTCGGGGGATCTCAATACACCCGCTTTGCCAATGCCGAGGAGTATTACAGGCTCTATACCTATAACCAGAACGATAAAATCAGCGCGGTAGATACATACCGTCCCTGGGGAGGCGTTGATCTATACTATAATTACGACACTGCCTTCGGGATTCAGACCGGACTTATTTTCTCTGGCTGCGGCTCTACCTATACCGGATTTCTTACCGATGAAGCCAACGCTAAAAATCCCTATCCGGATACGGCTACCTTCCATAATACGAGCTTCAACTCCCACGTATATCTGAATTATCTCAAAATTCCCCTGATGTTTCGTTTCAATACAGACCTCAATCAGGGAGAGCGGGTGAATGCAAGTATGTTTGCGGGATTCCAGCTGAGCTACCTGACCAATGTCCAGGCCGTGACTATCAATCCTGAGGCACCGGCTTTCCTCACGACTCCGCCCATGGATTTTTATAAGCTCTACAGTACCTTCAACTTCGGATGGGTAGCCGGCGCGCAGATCAATATCCGACTGGATCCGCGATACTCCATTACCGTGCAGTTCCGCTATGACCGTGACTTTACGGATATGGAAAACAAGGACTATTATACACAGATGACTCAGGAACAGTATGATGCCTTGACGCGGGTACGTCCTACCGATTACTATTTTCCCGTCGGTATTAAGAAGAGTGCCTATCCAGGGAAAGATGATTATGCTACCCGCCGGCCTACGCTCAATAACAATATCGGAGGTTCGATCGGCTTAGCCATCCGGCTGGATACGCAGCGCCGATACCGGAGCCGGCGGAGTAACCAGGATCCGAGCTTGTAGGCAATTCAGGCTTCTGTCGAAACATATATTCAGCTGATTGGCTCATCAGGCATTGAAACACGCAAGATATTGATGGAGTAAGCGGGATGAGCAAATAATTCCTAACTTCGATCCTCATGGATTCGATTCTCTCCACAGCTGCGGATAAGGTATATCCGCCCGAAGATATCAGGCGCTATGCCTATATCTCGCCGGAGCAATATCAGATCATGTATGCGGAAAGTATATCTGATCCGGAGGCTTTCTGGGGACGCATCGCCTGCGAAGAACTGGAATTTCATCAGCCCTGGACGCAGGTATTCCGCACGCAGGGAATACGATCCGAGTGGTTCGCGGGGGCGAAGATCAATATCACCTGGAACTGCCTCGACCGCCATATCCGCACAGGCAAAGGCGACCAGACGGCTATTATTTCCGCCAGAGAGTCCGGGGAAGAATCCCGAATTACCTTCTCAGAACTACACGATAAAGTCAGATCTTTTGCTGCCGGACTGCGTTCTCTGGGACTACAATCCGGAGATGTAGTCACGCTTTACATGCCCATATCCATTGAGCAGATTGTTGCCATGCTGGCCTGTGCCCGCCTGGGAATTATTCACTCTGTGGTATATGCCGGATTCAGCGCGCAGGCATTGCGCCTCAGGCTCGAGGACACCCAGTCAGCGGCTGTTATTGCCTCCACCTATACGACACGTCGCGGAAAGAGGATTGACTTGCAGTCCGTAGTAGCTGAAGCGGTATTCGGACTGGAGTATGTCCGTCATATCATTATGGATTTCAGAGGAGAAGCGTTTGTTTCTTCGGATAAATACATTGACTATCAGTATATTGCTAATACCGATATAGGCGACGAAATCATTGATTTTTTTGATGCCGAGCATCCCCTATTTATTCTATACACCTCTGGCTCAACTGGCAAGCCCAAAGGTATTGTCCACACCACTGCAGGATACAACCTGTACACGCATTATACCGCCAAAATATCCTTTGATCTGCATCCGGAAGATGTCTATTGGTGCACCGCAGATACCGGCTGGATCACAGGCCACTCCTATATTGTC
Source organism: Bacteroidia bacterium (assembly GCA_038231115.1). Taxonomy (GTDB): domain Bacteria; phylum Bacteroidota; class Bacteroidia; order CAILMK01; family CAILMK01; genus JBBRLW01. Next base: position 54 of record JBBRLW010000313.1, on the reverse strand, counting down.
TATGGATTACTGTCCAATGGAATTACACAGCTGATCTATGAAGGCGCGCCGGAC
>JBBRLW010000312.1:0-3237 GCA_038231115.1 Bacteroidia bacterium | reverse complement strand
GCATGCGAGAGTCAATGGTCGTGTATATTTTGAGTCCATCGGTGTAGAGATCAAATCCTTTCTTCTTGCACCAGGTTTTCAGATAATTGCTCACCACGCCACGCAGATAGGTCGCCGGACCTTCGTAGGTCTGCTCTATGTGGAAATTGAGCTTCAGCGGCGTATGGAGGGCGCGCTCATATTGCGCGCTGCTAATCTTCTGATACTTGAGCATCTGCCCGAGGACGACGTTGCGGCGCATCTCGGAGCGTTTTGGATTCATCAGCGGAGAGTAAGAGGATGGCGCCTTGAGCAATCCGACGAGGGTAGCGCATTGCGGCAGGGAAAGTCCGGCGGCAGTAGTATCAAAATAGGTGCGGGCGGCGATCTTGATTCCGAAGGTATTGGAGCCAAAATCCACCGTATTCAGGTAATAGGTGAGGATTTCCTGCTTGCTGAACCTTCCTTCGAGCTTGATGGCCGTAATCCACTCTTTGGTCTTGGCTATGACTGTCCCGATGCCCGGAACCCGTCCGAGGAGTCCTTTGGTGGCATCCTTCCGCGTTTTGAAGAGGTTTTTGGCGAGCTGCTGCGTAATGGTACTTCCGCCGCGATTGCCGCCGCTGAAGGTAGAGATGACTGCGCCTCCGATGGCTTTGGGATCAATGCCCCAGTGGGAGTAGAACCGGACATCCTCAGTGGCAATGAGCGCATCGATGAGCTTCGGACTAATTTCAGGATAGCTGAGCGGCGAGCGGTTCTCGGAGTAATATCTTCCCAGAAGGACGCCATCTGCGGTATAAACCTCTGAAGCCAGGGATTGTTTTGGCTCCTTGAGATCAGCAATGCCCGGAGACCTGCCGAAGAGCCAGAGGAAATTCAGATCTACGGCCCCGAAGTAGAGCATCAAAGCCAGCAAAGAGAGGAGGCTGTATTTCAGGAACTTGCGCAACAGAGAGCGGGAAGAAAAGCCTCCGCCGGAGGTGCCTTTCTTCGGGCTGCTGACTGTATTCTGGTTCTCCTCCCTGATGGTATTCTGCATTCTACGGATTATGCGCAAAAGGCAAATTTAGGGAGAAGCAAGCAAAAGGGAAGATTTCGCCATCCCTGAATGATGAACATTCTTGCGGATCCCTCGTTTTGAGCACGCGAGACTGTGCTTTAATAGCGGATTGAAGGTTTGCCTGCAAAGAAGATCGTTCGTTCTTTGCCAGGAAATGCTACTTCTCCAGATTGAGGAAGGTATCGAAGGTATCGCCGCGGAGTCCCAGCCGGAGGGTTTCCAATGGCAGAGCTTCATTGATGGCGATATTCCCGAGGTTGACATTTGCGCCAAGAAGCTTGATGAACCAGACCTGCTGCGGCTTATTCGGAGCTTCCCAGATGATGCGCTCCGCTGGAATCTGCGTCAGGATCTCATCTACGAGTCCTGAGCGGACTTCGCCTGTGCCACGAAATATGCCGACGTTTCCGCCCTCACGGGCTTCGGCAATGACTTTCCAGGAGCCGGCTTCGATTTCAGCACGCATCAGCTCGATCCATTTATAGGGCGGAATAATTTTTTCAGCATCTTTGGAGCCTACTTCGGAGAGCACCGTAAACTCTTTGGAGAGCTCTTCTATGTACCGGCACTTCTCATCGTGGGGCATCGTCAGGGAGCCATCGGATACTTCTACATAATTGATTCCATACTTTTTGAGCGCCCTGCGGTACTCATCAAACTGTCCGCGGACTACAAATGCCTCAAACAGAGTGCCTCCGAAATAGGTATCTAATCCGGCCTGTTTATAAATATGGATTTTTTCCTTGAGATTTCCCGAGATATAGGCCGTTCCGAATCCGAATTTGACCATGTCAACAAAGCCGCTGGCAACGGAGACAAAATCTTCGGCTTCGCGGGTGGATAGTCCTTTGTCCATAACCATCGTCAGGCCGGATTGTCTCGGTTTCTGATCGCGCTCCGGAATGGACTTTAATGTAATAGGTAGCGTCAATGTAGTATCGTTATGCTCTCCGCGCCGGATGCGCTTTTAGTTCTGACCATCAGGGATATACAGGAGAAATTTCTCAGGATATACCTTCGCTGTACTCCGTATCGCGGTTGAAATTCCACAGGATATTGAGTACATGATCGTTCTCTTCAAGCACCGGAAAATAGTTGAACAGGTACACCTGTGACTTCCGGTTTATGGAAAGCGATAGCAAAAGTACATTATCTGCCTTTTGTATGTGTCCATATTCGTACAATAATCCGGCATACACGGCTAAAAGCTCGGCGCTTTCAGGATTTTCCTGGATCCCGCGCTTAATAGTATGGATAGCCAGATTGATCCGGTCATTGCAATAGAGCGTCTGGACGTACATACAGACGTATGGAATATGAGCAGGATTGATCTCGCAAGCGCGGGCAAAATGTTTTTCGGCCTTGTCAAGATCTTCCAACTCGTAATAGCATTTGGCTAAGGCATAATGATATTCCTCTACATCAGGCTCCCTGCTGACCGCCTTCCTGATGTAATAAATCGCCTTCTCGTAGCGCTGGGACATCGCATAGCAGAGTCCCATTCCGCACCAGGCTGCCGGAAAGGCATTATCCATATCCAGTATGCGGATGTACTGATCCATAGCTCCTTTGATGTCGCCGGTATGGCGGAGGGCATCGGCATATCCCTGGAGGGTAAAGACATCTCCAGTGTGGTGCTTGAAAAGCTTGCGGTAATAGCGTACGGCATCTGAAAACTCCTCGGCTTCCACCAGCATACTCGCGGCGGAGCTTGCCGCCTGAGAGTCCTTGTTGAGATATATAGCGAAGTCATACGCTTCAAGAGCATCCTTCGTCATTTCAGCGTGCTCATAATGGATTCCGAGGCGGTGCCATCCTTCGGGATCAATCGGATTTTCGTCCGTATAGCGGATAAAAAGCTGGAGCTGCCTGTCTTTTTCTCCCATAGCTTCATAGAGGCTGGAAAGCTCGGAGTAGGCGCTCAAGCGGGTCGGGGAAACATCAATAGACTTCAGATAGCATCGCTCGGCACGTTTGAAGTTCTTGATGCTTTCGTAGATGCTGCCTATCCGCTGATAGATCTCGGCAGGCTCCGCTCCATAGCGGAGTGCCTGCTCATAATAGTCGATGGCCTGCATGGGGGAATCCAGATAGGCGGCCAAATATCCGAGGCTGGTGTATAGCTCATGATTGACAGGCTCATAGGGAATGGCCGATTGCAATAATTCATAGGCTTCTGCCACCGTAATCTGGTT
>JBBRLW010000311.1:0-3252 GCA_038231115.1 Bacteroidia bacterium | reverse complement strand
GGCGCGCTTGGGCTTTTACTGGGTAATCGTGCTGATCCCTCGGCACTCCTGAATCCGGAGAACAAATGTATTATTGAGGGACATTTCCGGCTTGATCAGCTTAATCTACAATCCTTTTTTGAGGAGCACGAGCTTGACTTTGATGACAGCTGTATTATCAGAAGGGAAATTTTAGCCAGTGGGAAATCACGGGCTTTCGTCAATGATACTCCTGTTACACTCAACATACTCAAAGAACTTGGCGAATATCTGGTAGATATTCATAGTCAACACCAGACGCTCAAAGTTATCAATCCGAATTTTCAGCTATCCATATTGGATTCTTTTGCAGGGAATAATTCCCTACTGCTGCGATATAAGGAAGTTTTTGCAGACTTTTCCCGCAAATCCTCTAAACTGAAGAAATTGCGTGAGCTTGAAAGTCAGGCCAAACGAGAATACGACTTCAATCAATTTCAATACGAGGAACTAAGTAAAGCCAAGCTCCTTGAAAATGAGCTGGAGTTATTGGAAAAAGAGTCCGAAATACTCTCGAATGCAGAGCTAATTCAGCAGACTTTAGCCGAAGTATCATTTTCAACCTATGAAGATGAGACAAGTATATACAATCAGCTTACCGGCATTAGAAAAAGCGTTGCGGGTCTCATCCATTTTGACAAAAGATTTGATGGTTTAATTCATAGAATACAATCAATGCTCATTGAAGCAAAAGATATCTATGCAGAGTTAAATCAAATCCATGATGGTATCTCAACTGATAATGACAAGCTCAAGCAGGTTAATGAACGGCTGGGGCTGATTAATAGCCTGATGGCCAAGCATCAATTTCTGGAATACGAGCAACTGATAAGCTATAGAAAATCATTAGCAAAAAAGCTTAAAATTGCTGAAAATCAATCCGAAGAGCTAACTGAGCTAGAAACTGAGCTAAATACCCTTAAACAAAATCTTAAGGCTCAGGCTCAGGAATTACATACCTTACGGCAAAAGTCTCATGAAGGACTGGAGAAGATAATAGTTGATCTGCTATCATTAGTGGGCATTAATGATGCGCGGATTGAATTTCAGATTACTCAAATCAATCAGTTTACATCCACAGGAATCGATAAGGTAGAAATATACTTCTCGGCGAATAAAGGGATCAAGCTGGAGCCTATTGGAAACGCAGCATCGGGAGGTGAGCTTTCAAGGCTTATGCTCTGCTTAAAGGCCATCCTTTCAGAAGGAAATCCCCGTGGACTAATTGTGTTTGATGAAATTGATACGGGTATATCCGGTGAAGTGGCCATCAAGGTAGGAAAAATTATCCGCCAGCTATCCCAGAATACTCAGGTGCTATGCATCACACATCTGCCTCAGGTGGCAGCTATGGGATATGAGCAGTATCAGGTCTTTAAAGATTCAGATGGTGAGAAAACGGAAACAAATATCCGGCACCTCAATAGAAAAGCTCGAATTGATGAAATTGCCACGATGATCGGTGGGAGCAATGCTTCTGACACCGTCAGAAAAAATGCAGAAGAGCTTTTGATGAGCTACGCTTCCTAAAGGATATTAAATCCTTAATTTTACCTCAAAAAATTTATATGGGATATAATCTTTTAAAAGGAAAACGTGGGATCATCTTCGGTGCGCTGGATGAGAAATCCATCGCCTGGAATATTGCTGAAAAAGCGCATGAAGAAGGCGCATCGTTTACATTGACCAATACTGCCCTGGCACTCAGAATGGGAACCATAAATCAGCTTGCTGAAAAAACAGGGTCTACTTTAATTCCAGCGGATGTAACGGTAATGGAAGACTTGGAAAATCTGTTCACTCAGTCTCAGGAAGTACTTGGAGGCAAGATTGACTTTGTTTTACATTCTGTGGGTATGTCCATGAATATCAGAAAAAAGCGTCCCTACACAGACCTGAATTATGAGTTCATGCAGAAGACATTTGATATCTCCGCCATATCACTTCACAAAGTACTACAAACCGCTATGAAACAGGACGCCTTGAGTGAAGGTGCATCTGTTGTAGCATTGACTTACATCGCTGCCCAGAGAACATTCCCTGACTATAGCGAAATGGCTGAGTCAAAGGCACTACTGGAATCCATTGTAAGAAGCTTTGGATATCACTACGGTACGGCAAAGAAAGTCCGGATTAATTCTATTTCCCAGTCTCCTACCATTACAACTGCAGGCAGTGGTGTAGGCGGATTTGATGCATTTATAGACTATGCGGATAAAATGTCTCCATTAGGGAATGCGGATGCAAAAGAGTGTGCGGACTATTGTATCACACTATTTTCTGACCTGACTCGTAAAGTCACCATGCAGAATCTTTATCATGACGGAGGATTCAGTAATGTTGGTGTGAGTGAGGCAGTTATGGCTAAGTTTGGAACTCAAGCCGAGTAATTATTTTAGATATAAATGAGAAAGGCCGGATAATTACCCGGCCTTTCTCATTTATATACTGTAGAGCTACACTCTATTTAGATTCAGCTTCGGCAGAGCCTGCTGTATCTTTTTTGTTGATTTCAATTTTAATCTCCTTAGCATCAGGAGCCGTCAGGTCAACGGCAATAGTATCTCCCTCGCTGATATCTGCTTTCAGGATTTCCTCAGCAATGGGATCTTCCAGATACTTCTGAATTACCCTGCGAAGAGGACGTGCCCCAAATGCCGGATCAAATCCTTTTTCTGCAAGAACAGATTTAGCTGCTTCCGTTACCTCGATATTATATCCCATTACATGGATACGATCGTATAGCTTCTTCAGCTGAATATCTATAATCTTGTGAATGTCCTCACTGGTAAGCGTATTGAATACGATTACATCATCAATACGGTTGAGGAACTCCGGAGAAAAAGTACGCTTTAATGCCCCTTCAATTACTGATTTGGTAAAATCATCCGCTGTGGTTGACTTGGCAGTTGTGCTAAATCCGACACCCTGACCGAAATCTTTCAACTGACGTGAGCCTATATTCGAGGTCATAATAATAATCGTATTCCTGAAATCTACCCTTCTGCCCAGACTGTCAGTAATAAATCCTTCGTCCAGAACCTGAAGCAGGATATTATATACATCAGGGTGAGCCTTTTCAATCTCATCAAGCAGAATTACGGAATACGGCTTTCTTCTTACTTTTTCTGTAAGCTGACCGCCTTCCTCATATCCTACATATCCCGGAGGCGCGCCTACAAGACGGGAGATGGCGAATTTCTCCATATACTCACTCATATCAATGCGTATCAT
>JBBRLW010000310.1:0-3262 GCA_038231115.1 Bacteroidia bacterium | reverse complement strand
GATTCTTCTGTATGGATCAATCTCGAAGCAGAAGGTTTGGATCACAAGCTGTTACTCCGATCTGACGGAACATCGGTTTATATGACTCAGGACTTGGGTACGGCCGATGAGCGCGCAAGGGAGCTACATCCTGATTCCATGATTTACGTCGTAGGAAATGAGCAGGATTATCATTTTAAAGTCCTGAAATTAGTGTTGAAAAAACTGGGAAGGGAATATGCGGATCATCTGCATCACCTTTCGTATGGAATGGTTGATCTACCTTCAGGAAAAATGAAATCCCGCGAAGGAACGGTAGTAGATGCAGATGAACTAATTAAAGAAATGATTGATACCGCAAAGACTGAATCAGAAGTTCTGGGAAAAACGGATGATATGCCGGAAGACGAGAAAATGGAGCTCTACAGAAAACTCGGACTTTCCGCTTTGAAGTTCTTTATTCTTAAGGTAGATCCGATCAAAAGAATGCTCTTTAATCCGGCTGAAAGTATTGAAATGCAGGGAAATACAGGTCCGTTTATACAATATACATATACGCGGATCAGATCTATTCTCCGCAAATCATCTGATGCTACCCTTACATTCTTGTCTTTTGATTTAGCGCCTTAAGAAAAAGAACTATTACGCTTGTTATCCATCAGAAAACAGATATTGATTACAGCGGCTGACCAATATTCCCCTGCCATTATCGCCTCTTACGCGTATGATCTGGCGAAAGCGTATAATCAACTGTATCAGCACCACTCAGTCTTGAATGAAACTGATGAGAACAAGCGCTATTTCAGGCTGACTTTGTCTCGAAATATCGCTTACGTCGTGTCATCAGCCATGGAATTGTTAGGAATCGAAATGCCCGAGAGAATGTAATATGTTCAAATACTGGTTTTTCGGGTTCGTATTTATTTTCGTGGGCGTAGTGGGTGGATACGCTTATTTGGAATATCACATCAAGCATGATGGGATAATAATACATCCTGATGGGATACATCCTTCAAAGTCCCTGCAAGCTGATTACGTTATTCTCAATAGCAATATCGTCAGTTCCTCTATAATCAATAGAGAAGTTATCCCGCTGTGTCTGAATTACGTGTTCAAGATTAACGGATCAGGGTATTCCACTCCAGTCCTCATCCATAAGCTCGATTCCGCAGGAGCATATAAGTCAATGGATAAGTTTAACTGGAAAGCCATTGAAAAAGCATTCCCTGGATATGCGAACTTCTACAAAAGGATATTCGGTTCGGACGATATTAACAATGAGCTAATCAAAGGAAGGCTTCCGATTGTTGAGGTGGTACTTCCAGGAACAGAAATTCATAGCTGGATTGTAATAACGGGAAGTACTACGGAAGACTATCTGATATATGATCCCCTAAATTCAAAGCGTAAATACCTCACTGACTTTGGTAAGCTCTACGCTTTCAAAGTCTTATATAAAACGAGCTACAGAAAAATAGGACTTTGATCTCATCTGGCCTGATTATTCAACTCTTCATATCAATTGCTTTATTTTAGCGAATCCATGCATCAGCTGACTTTCATATTCTTACTCTACAATCTTATGCTGGCCATTATATTACCCAGGCATCAGCCTCAGAATAAGGACAAATCAGGGTATGAAAAGGATTTGGTGAAGCACTATGAATACATCTTATCAGATAGCCCTACTCATGTGCATTGGCTCGCTAAAACGGCGAATAATTCGGAGCTTATTGCCATTACCGAGCGGAATCAATTTACCGAGGGAGTTGAAGCAGTATATGGCGTGGTTAAGAATTGGAAAAATGATACGGTTATGATTTTCCGTGAGAAATACGGCAGCTTTGGCGAATTCACTAATACCCAGAAGCATTTTTTTGATCCGCATGGAAGTACCCGGGGATTTATATACTACTCATCTTATTTTGGAAGCGGGTGCTCTAACAATGATCTTGTCCGCGAAAGGAGAGTCAGATATTATAAGTCAGGACTTAAAGAAATTTTTCATGAGTATCAGTTCGTAGATGCCCATCAAAAAACAATGGATACGCTAAAATGTGATTTCCCCTATCGGGAAAAGTTTGAAATTTTCAGAAGCCTCCGTGCATACAAAATTGCCAACGGGTTTAAATGATTTCTGTCTTTTAAAGATTCGCTACCTTTGCGGCAAAATTTATACAATCACATGAATATTGACAAGGTAGTAGAGCTTTTAGGAACTGACGCTGATTTACTGTTGAATCACACTTCTAAAACGATCCTCAAAGAACATCTTCATCTTCCAGGCCCTAATGTAATAGATGATTACTGGGTAGGGTCCAATCGTTCTCCACAGGTTTTGCGCTCATTGCAGTCAATTTATGGTCATGGACGTTTGGCCAATACCGGATATGTTTCCATACTTCCGGTAGATCAGGGAATTGAACATTCCGCAGGTGCATCATTTGCCCCTAATCCTATCTATTTTGATCCCGAAAATATTGTCAGGCTCGCAATCGAAGGCGGATGTAACGCAGTGGCTTCCACTTATGGAGTGCTGGCAAGCGTGTCCAGAAAATACGCGCATAAAATTCCGTTCATCGTGAAAATAAACCACAATGAGTTTCTCACCTATCCCAATAAATTTGATCAGATCATGTTCGGATCGGTTGAAGATGCCTGGAACTTGGGCGCAGCGGCAGTAGGTGCAACTATATATTTTGGCTCTGACAACTCAGCCCGTCAGATTGTTGAAGTAGCTCAGGCATTCGAAAGAGCGCATGAACTGGGACTGGCTACCATCCTTTGGTGCTATACCCGTAACAATGCTTTCAAAGTAGATGGTATTGATTATCATACTTCAGCGGATTTGACCGGACAGGCAAATCATTTGGGTGTTACAATTCAGGCGGATATCATCAAGCAGAAGCTGGCTACTAATAATGGCGGATATAATGCAGTTAAATTCGGAAAAACCCATCCTAAGGTATATTCCGAGCTCACTTCTGAAAACCCGATTGATCTCGTCAGATATCAGGTGGCTAACTGCTATATGGGCAGAGTTGGACTGATTAACTCCGGCGGAGAATCGAAGGGGGCATCCGATACAGCCGAGGCAATTATGACCGCAGTCGTAAACAAACGTGCCGGAGGTTCCGGACTCATCAGTGGAAGGAAGTCATTCCAAAAAGATATGAAAGATGGAATTGAGCTTTTAAATTCAATTCAGGATGTGTACCTGAATAATGACATCACCATTGCATAGTAATCAGCAATATCAATAAACAGTAAAGCCACCTTATAG
>JBBRLW010000309.1:0-3277 GCA_038231115.1 Bacteroidia bacterium | reverse complement strand
GATTTCCGCAATAGCCGCTTTTTTTATAGGATGTGGAAGCTATGATACAATTTGAAGAAGATAATCAATAGCTCCCGAGGCGTGCATCGCTTTAGTGGATTGCATAGATATATCCGCGGCTTCTCCCGCTCTAAGCCGCATTTGAGCCTCAAAAGCTTTAATCGCAGAGTGTACATCTGGAAATTCATTATTGTTGAGGCAGAGAACTAGTTCAAGTGCATCAAGCATGGCCATATTGACTCCCTCGCCTGCAAAGGGAGGCATCAAGTGCGCGGCATCTCCAATCATAGTCACATCTGGAAGAGCATCCCAAGACTGATCAGTTGGCATACAATACTGAGGACGGGCAATAAATCCAGGATCGGCATGGTCGAATAACTCCATCCAGATGCTATCCCATCCGGCAAACTCATTTTTGAACCAGTTAGCAATCTGCTTAGTATCAGAAAAATCGAGACCACATGTTTTACTCCAAAGCTCATCCGTTTTGCACCCTGTGTAAAATACCAGGCTCCCGTCTCCTTTAGAGCTTATTATTAGTGATTTACTATTTTCTAAAGCGAAAACTTTCCCGCCATTCAACAGGTTATGGATATTAGGAGTAATTTTTTGAGAATTATGTACCGATCCCTCAACTATTGTTACACCGGAGAAAAAGGGTTTTATGGATGTTAAATAGCTTCGGACTTTAGAATTGGCTCCATCTGCCCCGATAACCATATCTGCTTCGATCGATGAGCCATCCTTAAATACTAATGCCCAACGCTCTCCAGTTTTAGTTAGCGTGCTAAGCTGACTGTTCCATATTACGGTGTTCGGCTCAAGGGATTCAAGCAGAAGATCCTGTAATGGGCCGCGATCTATTTCCGGCCGGAATCGTGTAATTTGCTTCTCATCCTGGCTATCTTCAAATACGATGTTTGCATGCTTATCAGTAATGCGCAAGTGGTCAGCTCCTGGACGGTAATGGGATTTGAACGCATCCATAAGACCTGCGGCCTCAAGCGCACGGAGACCGGAATCGTGGTGAAGATCAAGAGTAGCGCCCTTGGATCTTGCATCCTTATGTACATCACGCTCATACACGTTGACACAGGTAAAGTTCGATAGCTGGAGCAGGCGGGCAAGCGTTAGTCCGGCAGGTCCGGCTCCTACAATGGCTATGCATTTATTTTTTAATATACTCATATATCTATACGTATTGATTTAGATCATAATTCCTTTGATAATAACATCCGCACATTGAATCATACGATCCTCGGTAATAATCTGATCGGGACGGATCTGGTAATCGAAATATTCCTGCATAAGATCGAATATAGGTGCGAATAGGATTGCTTTGTAAATATCATAAGGCATGGGATGGATCGTCTGCCGGCCAATATGCAAATCAATAAAGAGGCGGATAGGTTTGAAATATTGCCCCTCAGAGATGCTATAGCTTTGATATGCCTTATTGAGCAAAGGCGATGACTTTCCGTATTGGATAAGCACAAAAGCATGTTTGTTAGAGCTCATATAATGGAAAGCGTTTAGCCAAAGGTTCTTAACGCCTTCCGAAAAGCTCATCTCTGCACTAAAATTCTTCAAGATTGCCTTCTCATACTTGTCTAAAACTTCTTCAATATACAAACGTATAAGCATGTCATCCTTATTGATATATTTAATATAAATTGTTCGGGGAGAGACATTTGCCTCTATGGCAAGCTTCTGCATGCTGAGGTTTTCAAACCTTCCTCGGCAATGATTCTAAGAGCTACAGATTTGATAGCCTTCTCTTTTTCGAGATTTTTTGGTCGCATACCAGTTAATTTTAGAAATGAACTTCAGCAAAGTTAGTAAACGTTTACTTACTAATGAAATTGTTCTTTAGACTAATAATTATACTAGATGGAACAGCTAAAGAAACCGAGTTTTAGAAACAGAAATCCTTAATATCGAGACAAATCCCATTACCAATCAATTACTCATCTTATCCATAAATGCGACGCTCAGCTGTAAGGCCATCAGGACGCATCCGAGGAAGAATACGATAAGCGCAGGAGGGTTATCGCAGGAAATTTTGCCGGCGCGGTACAACAGGTATCCAATGAGAAAATTAAAGCTTGTCCAAAGTACATTGACTATCGGTGAGGAAAGTCCCTTGCCTGGAGGTCAGCAAAAGGAGTATGAAAAGGATCTCCGGAGATGCCATTCAACAGGTGCGGTATGACGTAGTCAGGAAAGGGCCGGCAAAAAAGCAGGCTATATAGTGGTACCACTTCATACTGATAAAATTAGGAAAATATCCAAAGAAAGTCAGAGCCTGTCTAAGAAAAATAGGATGTCTCCCTTGTGACTGCCAAGCTTATTCTCCATAGCTCGCGGACTGCCATCTGCAAGAAATCCGAACATTATGTAATCATTAATGCCCCGGGGACGTTAGTAGCTTTGTATTCTGATGCCGGAAAGAGGTAAACTGATCTTATTTAGCCTGCTGGTAGTGCTTATTTCCCTGATATTCTGGGAGTGCAGCCATAAGACCGTAGTGGATGAGGTGGAGCAGCGTAAGGCGCTCGACCGGCGCATCTATGTCTATACCGATAGCTTCGACCGTGTGTATAGCAATCTTCCGGAAGAGCAGGGGATTCAGTGGACAGAGCGTGTGCTGCGGCGCGGGCATCGTGCCGGAGACTCCGTGCTGACGATCCAGGCGCATATATTCAGAGGAAATATAGCGCTCAGGTCGAGGGATTATCCGCGGGCGCTGGATGAGTATAAGCGTGCGGCACAGCAATCAAAGGATATTAACGGGACACTACAAATCCAGAGTTTCTGGCAGCTGAGCGAGGTATATATCGCGATTGGTTCCTTAGGCAGGGCGGAGTCGTATGCGAAGCGTGCCTATCAGGTAGGCCGATTGCAGGGAGACCGCTCGCTCATTGCGCGGAGCTATTATCGGCTGGGGATGCTGTATTTTTCTCAGGAAAAGTATCCACAGGCGCGGGCTTACTTCGATAGCTCTTTGCAAGAACATAAGGCATTACATGAAAAAACACTGGATTATCGTATCCAGGAGCTGTACAATAATATAGCACTTACATACATCCATGGGGAGGAAAGTATGGCAGATGATGAGCTGGCGGAACGTGCTCTGCGCGGGATTCCGGTGCGGTATATCGATAGCAGCCTCCGATTTATAGCGCTAATGCGGGAGCAAAAAAAGGCTGACCCGAAAGGCTATATGTTCTCTTATGACTATATGCGTGGCGCGGAAGCGGTGGCGAAGGCCAATCTG
>JBBRLW010000308.1:0-3279 GCA_038231115.1 Bacteroidia bacterium | reverse complement strand
TTCTACAATTGTCGGAGTGATGTATGCGTTAGCATAATCGCTTACGCTGCTGCTATATGCGTTTAGCTTCATTGAAGAAATACCCTGATGCTGCACGGCATACTTCTCAAATTCGGAATTGAATCTCATTTTTTATAATTCTGAAATAGTGATTAATTTCAGGCAGGCTGCTGCTGAAGGCGGCGCTGTTCATCGAACGCTGCGGCAGAGACGAACTCTTCTGCAGGATGCACCACCGTATCAAGATAGTCAAATACTATCTGCGATTTGGCTGCGGAAACCATTTGGGAATAATTCCCGCGGTTCTTAAGCCAGTCCAGCGTGTAGTCGGCCATTTGCTTCTCGGTTGCATAATACATGCCAGCGTTCATGAATAATCCGCGTACATATTGATAGGCGCGGTTCCAAACATCGTCGTCAGTTACCTGAAGCTCATTGCTTTCCATCAGGTTATCCACAATAAGCATCCATGCCAGATCCTGGTGGAACTGTGCTATTTCCTGCGCCGTTTTGTCAGCATCATCTGACTTTTTGGTCGCATTGGCTTCGTAGAACTTCTCTATAAATTTATATGGCAGCTCGATACCCGATTCCTTGATCAACGTCTCCCGCATCTCGGTATGGAATACGTCATCGGATACGGAGTTATAATAGGATTCCAGCTGATCCTTGGTACGCTCACGGAAATCATCTTCTGTTTCTACGTCCTCGCTGAAGACCATTTTGAAGAGATCCGGATTCATATCCGGAACATTGGACTTGAAGATGGTATCGATACGTACTTCAAACTCCGGTGATAGCTCAGCGGCTTCTTCGGCAGATATTTCGAGAACTTCTCCGAGCTTATCGCCAGGGAGCAGCTCATGGATATTTACTTTGATGCTTTCTCCTTTTGCCTTGTCAGCAATGAGGCTGCGAATTTCCGCAGGAATGGTATCCTTGTCAAAACGCTTGAGCTTACGGAATCCATTTCCTTTGGCCGTACCTTCCTCATTCAATTCTGTAAATGTGATGCCCGCCAAAACGTCATCCTCATCTGACCATTGCTCTATAGGCTCCGGCTTGGAATATCGCTTCCTGATCCTCTCAATTTCTGCTTCGAGGTCATCCTGCTTGAGGTCAACGCGCTGCTTGGTCAATTGATTGATCGCTTCTACATTAGGACTGAAATCAGGACGGAAGCCCACATGGAATCCAAACTCGAAATCTGAACCTGACCAGTTGATATCTTCTGCATTAAAATCAGAGATAGGGGACATGATCAGATTGAGATTATTCTCTTTCATATATGTCTCCATGCCCTTTTGCATGAGCTTTTCTACCTGTTCGGTCTTGGCATCCTTGCCAGCCATGCGCTGAATCATCTGCATTGGAGCATTACCAGGACGAAATCCGGGGATGCGCGCTTTTTTGCGGATTTCACGTAGCTGCTTATCTACTTCCGGCTGATAGTCAGCAGGAGATATTGTGACGGTAATCCGCGCGTTCAGGCCATCCTGATCATGGAGCTGTACTTCCATTATACTTTATATTATGCTTCTGAATTAAATTAAAGGGCACAAAGGTAGGAAGAATTAAGGAGATAGGAAGGCTGCATTATTGATGCTTCCGGATGGGTATAAAGCAAGCAATCAAAATACAATGGATATTTCATCAGCTAAGGTAATCGTTACGGGCGGAAGCTCGGGTATTGGTTTGGAGACCGCAAGGCTTCTAAAGGCTCAGGGCGCGCAGGTAGTGATCTGCGGCAGAAATGCAGAAAAGATAGCTCAGGCAGCCAAAGAACTGGATGTAATCGGATGCCAGGCAGATGTCAGTCTGGAAGCAGATGTGGACAGATTATTTGAATTTGCCATTGATAAGCTCGGCGGATTGGATGTATTAGTCAATAATGCAGGCATAGGACTAATGGCATCGCTGGTGGATACGTCGGTAGAAGACTTCACCCGCATCTGGGAGACCAATACACGCAGCGCATTCATGTGCGGACAGCGGGCAGCGAAGTTTTTCATCAAACAAAACTCAGGCAATATCATCAATATATCTTCCATGGGAGCTGTAAGCGGATTCGCAAACGGATCAGCGTATGTATCCAGCAAATCTGCCATGACCGGACTGACGATGTGCTGGCGTGCCGAGCTTAGGAAGCACAATATCCGCGTAATGCAGATCAATCCGAGCGAAGTAGTTACCAATTTCTTATCCGAGCTTGGCTACCATCCTACGAACACGGAAAAAAAACTGAAAGGGACTCAGATTGGAGAGGCAATTGTCGGCATGCTGTCCATGAGCGACATCGGATTTATTCCGGAGCTAAACGTCTGGGCGACTAATCCGTATTAATTCAAGAAGGCTTATTTGACCCGCAGTCGCTGTCCGGCTTTGATCTTATCCAGGCTTCCCTTGTTCATTTTCTCAAGCTCGGACTGCTTGAGGTGATACTTCTTTGAAATGCTATATACCGATTCGCCTTTCACTATGGTATGATACTTCGCCTCATCAGCGTCGCTATGTGCGGAGATCATCCCCTTGGGAATTACCGATTTTGCTTCCGGCATTCCTTTGAGCTTCAGCTGCTGACCCAGCCGCAGATGGTTATCCGACTCTTCCATGCCATTGAGTCCCTGTAAATAGCTGACCTTCAAACTATATTTCCGGGCTATGGAGTAGAGAGATTCTCCGGACTGTACAGTATGGAAATCCGGACAGGGGGAAGCATCTCCGCCTACGCCAGACTTCATTGCCTGCTGATCGGTAGGGATCATCGCCGGCTTATCGTCTTCCTGGACTGGAACGGGAGCACGTGCGGTGAGCGTATTCTCATGAATTAATGCGGGTTCCTTTGATGTTGAAACGGTTACAGGCTCCGGATTCAGTTCCGGATGGCGCGCATCGGGATAGCTGAAACTTTCCGGTGCTCGGGTCTGCGGACTCTCGTAGAGCTGTTCTGTATGACGCGATATTTTCTGCTTCTGAATAATCAGCTGATCAATATTACTGATCATGGAGTCCATTTTATTCGGAAGAAGGGTATCGATATTATTCCGGATGGCGCGGAGCTTTGCCTGAGCAATGTAATAGTCCTGTTCCCGCCGGAGTGAGTCAGATGCACGCTTTTCCTCTGCCAGGGCAGCGAGGATATCACGGCGGCGCTGAAGCTTTTTGGCGTACTGCTCCTCTTCCGGAGAGATAAAGCGCAGTCCGTGCTTATTGGCTGTGCTGGCGAAGTAATTATCCGTTCTCAGCAAAGGAGCCATCAGGCGCTTGCTCGAGAGATAA
>JBBRLW010000307.1:0-3285 GCA_038231115.1 Bacteroidia bacterium | reverse complement strand
CGGAGACGCAGTATATTGACGGTTTTTAAGTCAGCAAAATCTCAGGAAACGCGGATTAAAAGGGCGTTGCATTTGGTCGAGGTTCTTTTAGAAGGAAAATCCCATAATATTCCTCAAAAAAAGAAAAAGGATCAGGAGTAAATTTATGCGCTGGTAATCAGGACAATTGCAGCAATTGCCACTGCTATTCCTGCGATGATAAATTTGTTAATCTTCTCTTTGTAGATCAGGATAGCCAGTAAAGTGGACAGAACAATGATTCCAATGCTATTGATTGGAAATAGCTGGGTTCCGGGAATGTTGCCGGAGGACATAGCCATCAGGAAGAAATATAGGCTCGCATAGTTGAAACAGCCAAGTACAAGCCCTCCGATCCATGTTTTTAGGGATCTGAACTGTGGCATATCCTTCCTGCGGAAGAGCAGGGTGATTAGTCCGGTCAGTAGAGCTGCAGGGAAGAGCATGGTAATGTACGCAGGATCAAGTGTGTCTCCCATATAGCTCTGTTGGGCTATTTTAAGGATGACATCGCTGAATCCTACTCCAAAGAAACAGGCCAGAGAGTACAGCAGAATTTTAGAGCTGTCCTTTTTAGAGACCTGATCCTGCTTCTTTTCCTTCCCGAGGAAAATGATTAGATAAATAGAAATCAGCACCAATAGCACTCCAAAAATGTGATTGCGTGTAAAGGCTTCGCCATAATATATTGCAGCAAATATGGTCGGGATAATCAGGGATACCCGCTGAATGGTAGCAGATACGGATCCTCCGAGAATAGCGGTGCTTTTGCCGGTCAGATTAAAGATGATTATAAACATCACTCCGGTGAATATGCCAAGCAATATCAGGTGGATATCAGCGGTTGACACAAATTTCTCCAGGGAATTCAGACTAAAAAATAGTGCGAGTGCACTGGTGACCAAGTAATTGACCAGAATAGCTGGAAAGAGAGCAATATTGCGCTTCTCAAACTCTTTGAAGCTCATGATCATCCCTGTACTACAGAAAATGCTTATAATCAGATTAAGATAGGCGCTGCTCATCAAAATAGCTTAAAGCATCAGCAACAATGAAGATGCTTCCTGTAATAAAAATAAAGTCTTCGGGGATAGATTTCTCCAATGCAGATTTAATAGCCAGCGCTACTGAGGGATAAGAATCCCCCATCAGACTTTTCTCCAGTCCGAGAGTAGCTAATTCTGAATATGGTAATGCACGGGGCATATCGACCTGAGTGAAATAATAAGTCGCTTCTTTTGACAACAGGCTCAATACGATATCTGCATCTTTATCTCTGACCATTCCGAAAATAATGTGCAAAGTCGTGTATTTCATGGAAGCAATCTGAGCAAAAACAGATTTAAGTCCGGCTTCATTGTGCGCAACGTCACAGATGACCAAAGGCTCGGACTGGATTTGTTCCCAGCGACCCCGGAATCCCGTGTTTTCGCGGACGTGCAGAAGTCCCGACTGGATATGGTGGTCAGTGATCTGGAATCCGATGGATCTTAGCTCTTCCAGTGATTCAAGTACGGTTCGCAGATTCTTGAGCTGATAATTGCCTGTCAGGGGACTCATTATGTCCAAGCCACCCTCCCACTGATTCCGGACAAATAATGCATGCAACAGTCCGTTGCAGATTTCTGATTTCTTGATTACGATAGCTTCCTCAGCAAAAGAGATCGGAGATTTCAGCTCAGTGGCGGTATGGAGAAATATTCTGTCCGTTGCCTCAGATTTTTCCCCGATGATCACCGGAGTAGAACGTTTGATAATCCCTGCCTTTTCCGTAGCTATTTCCTGAAGGGTATTGCCCAGCAGATTCTGATGATCAAAAGAAATATTGGTGATGATGCTCAGGACAGGATTGATCACATTTGTGGAATCGAGCCGACCTCCGAGGCCCGTCTCGACCACAGCAATATCCACATTCATTTTTGAAAAATACCAGAAAGCCATAGCTACGGTAACTTCAAAGAATGAGGGTTCAATCTCTTCTATAATGTCTCTGTATTGATTTACATACGCAATTACTTCTACCTCAGGAATCATGGCGCCATCAATACGGATGCGTTCGCGGAAATCGAGCAGATGGGGAGAAGTATAAAGTCCGG
Source organism: Bacteroidia bacterium (assembly GCA_038231115.1). Classification (GTDB taxonomy): domain Bacteria; phylum Bacteroidota; class Bacteroidia; order CAILMK01; family CAILMK01; genus JBBRLW01. The sequence continues at coordinate 1,171 of JBBRLW010000307.1, read as the reverse complement.
TGCGATACGAAGCCGTCTGTAATACGGATGCGAGATTATTGCTTACCGATCCTTTTCCATTGGTACCCGCAATATGGACGGACTGGAAATCGAGGTGGGGGTTTCCGGCTTTGTGGAGAAGGAGGAGGGTATTGGTCAGATCTTTTTTATAGGCCTGTGCGCCAACGCGGGTAAACATTGGAAGTCGGGAATATAGATATTCGAGAGTCTCTTTATAGTCCATAGACGGGGCTTTACTGGAGCTTGAAAGTAAATGAGATAAATCCGGACTGAAGTTCGGGGCCGGAAGGATTGGGATAGAACTTCATTTTTTTGACAGCTGCTTCCACGTGATCTACAAGGGCTTCATCACCGATAGTAGTACCTCTTGCACCTCCACGGGCTTCGACTACTTCACCATCTCGGTTGACTGTCAAGGCAATGACTATTTTTCCTTCCTTATCTGTTTCGCGGTTGATTTTAGGGGGGACGAGCATTTTACGGCCTGTCAGTCCTCCGCCTACAAATGGACCATCCCCTGTTCCCTGGCCTGTGCCGTTTCCGCCCGTGGTGCCTCCGGTAGTGCCTCCTTTAAAGGAAGTTCCATTCGGATTGCCATTGGGACTGCCCTGATCGCCGGGCGTATTTCCGGTGCCCTTGCTGGAAGCTGATCCGCCTGTGCCTCCGTTGCCTGGCTTTCCGAAGAGCGTTTTAGAATCAACAGTACGTTCCGGAATTTTTTCAGCAGGTTTAGACGTGATTACCGGTTTGGTTTCGGTTTTTATAACAGGCTGCGTCTTTTCCGGCTGCTTTATTTCCGGTCTTTTTTCTGTAACCGGAATAGGGTCAGGTGTTTTTACTTTTTTTATTTCTTCCTTTTTGACGGTAGCTTCTTCAGGCACGTCCGTATTTTCTGCGTCAGGTGTTGCCTCTTCCGGAGCCGCCTCGGATACGGGAGGAGCAGTTTCCTGCGGAACAGGAGCGGGATCGCCTGCCGAGACGCCCTCAAATGTTTCGTTCATTCCAGTGGCATCATTGCCGAGTATAATATCTCCACCGCCACCATCAGCCAGCATTTGCAGAGGAGGATCCATTGCGGGAATTGTAATCAGAAACAATATTCCGAGTAGGAGTATGAAAATGAATGAAGATATGGCAAGAGATTTCCGCGCAGCATTACGTTCCTCAATTG
>JBBRLW010000306.1:0-3290 GCA_038231115.1 Bacteroidia bacterium | reverse complement strand
TTCTATTGGTAGTACTGACGGCTATTACCGTATATCTGATTAAAAATCAGCATAAGGGTACCATACCGGAATCACTCAGTAATTTTTCATACAAGGATACCGCTGCCCTAACTAAAATATCTATTCTCAACAAGCAGGGATTGCGCCTGGTGGTTGAAAGAAAGAACGGAGGCTTCTGGCTATTAAACAATAAGTACGAAGCAGATAAAAACAGACTTGACATTGTCCTGGAAACTATCAAGCTTATAGATGTAAAGGAACCAGTCAGTAAGGTAGGCAGAGAACAGTTCATTAAAGACTTATCCGTGAATGGATTACTTGTTGAGATATTCGCTCATGATAAAAAAGTCAAGGGATACTACGTGGGAGGTACTACGAGTGATAACCTCGGAACCATCTTTATGCTTGAGAATTCTACGGATCCGTTTATATGTCATATTCCGGGATTCAATGGATACCTTTCAAGCCGGTTTTATCCGCTGGAGCAGGAGTGGCGCTCCAAAAATATCTACAAATATAATCCTGCTCTTATTAAAGAAGTTGAAATTACCTATCCTGCATCTTCCGCATCGTCTTTTGATTTGAAAGTGGAATCAGAAAATAATTATACTCTTACTGGCTTAGATAATCATAGCCAAAAAAAAATCAGTCCTTTTAAAGCCAAAGAGGTTCTGACAGGAGCAGGATATGCCGAGTTTGAGGGATTTGCCACCAAATTTTCTGAAACTCAAATAGATTCTCTTTTGCATCGGAAGCCAAGTATAATCATTGCACCAAAACTAACTACGGGCAGTGTTCCAATACTGAAGCTCTATGAAATTGAGGATGAAAACGGAAGTGAACCGGCGGTTCAAGCGGCTGGGGGAGAAGCGTACCGATTTATAGGTTCGCTATCCGACCGTCCGCGGGAATTGATTTTTGTTCAGCGCCTTGCGCTTCGGAAGCTCCTGCATGATTATAAATATATGGCGCAATAAGCCCGGAGGTTTGATCTTGCATAATAGGAAACGTTTATCTTTGCCCCTCAAAAGCTGAATCTGATATGAAGTTTATATCATCCACTGCAACCCTTTTAAAGCATCTCCAGACTATTTCGGGTGTAATTCCGAATAAAGTTGTTATTCCAATTCTGGAGTATTTCCTATTTGAAATCCGGGATGGAGAATTGACCATCACAGCAACGGATCTTGAAATTACCATGCGTACCAAGCTGGCAATTGAAGCCCGGGAAGAGGGTTCCATTGCTGTGCCCGCACGTCTGATGATTGATACTCTGAAATCTTTACCCGAGCAGCCGGTTACTTTCACGATCAATGATGAGACAAAATCAATCGAGATAAAATCCGATCGCGGGCAGTATCAGATTACCGGAGATAATGCGGATGATTTCCCTAAATACATCAAGATGGAATCAGCCAATACCATCAGCTTTCCTGCGTCAATTCTTTCATCGTCAATATCGGCTACCGCGTTTGCCATTGGAAATGATGATCTCAGACCCGCTATGTCAGGCTTATATTTCCAGGTATTAAAGGATGAGCTAAGTTTTGTCTCTACGGATGGTAATAAGCTCGTATTATACAAGCGCCTGGATGTAAAATCTGATAAGGAAGAGTCATTCCTTATACCGAAAAAAGTATTAACCCTGCTCAAAAGTGCACTTCCGGTAAATGAAACGGAGGTTTTGATGGAGTATAACACGAAGAATGCACGTTTCAAATTCAATGATCTGGAACTTGTGTGCCGTCTGATTGACGAGCGCTTCCCTGATTACAAAGCAGCGTTCCCTACGGAATCCCCTAATAAATTGAGAGTCAATAAGCAGGAGCTTGCAAGTGCATTGAAAATACTGGTCATATATGCCAATCGGACAACGAGCATGGTAAAATTCGCACTTAACGGAAGTGCGTTGAACATGACCGCAGAAGACTTCGATTATACGAACAAGGCAACAGAAAGCATCTCCTGTGATTATGAGGGTACTCCAATGGAAATCGGATTTAATGGACGTTATCTATTAGAGATGCTCAACGTTATTGATACGGAAGAGGTTGAGCTGGCACTTTCCCAGCACAACCGTCCCGGAGTTCTTCAGCCCGGAGAGCAATTTGAAGGAGAGGAAATCTCCATGCTCGTGATGCCTACACTGATCAATTACTAAGATTATCTTTCCATATAAATAGCAAAGGAGGCAATGCCTCCTTTGCTATTTACGGAATAGTGAATCAATCTTCTGGCTGAGCTCCTTAAACTCAAAAGTATGCTCGCCTATAAAGTATATCTGTTTTTGGGGGTGCGAAAACACGGTAAGTGGCAAAGCTCCAGACCAATCGGGGGAAATATTGTTGATAAAACCATTCATATTGCTACTTTTTACCAACCAGGGCTCAGAAGTATAGTGATGGTTTTTGAGAAAACTGCTTACTCTTTTTTCTTCTTTATAGCTATCCATTGAAACGAGTATCAGTTTCAGATTACGGGATTTATACTGATCCCTTATTTTCTGATAGGCAGGTAATTCTTCAACACAGGGCTTGCACCAGGTTGCCCAGAAATTGAAAACGTAAAGAGTATCAGCCTGAGAGTTTCTCAGCTTTTCAAAATCCTGATAGTCAGCAATACGAACAGTTTGGGCTGCTCCTTTGTGGCAAATACCCATCATGATAATCAACAGGCTTAAGCATAATGTATTACGGATCATTAGTTTGTAATTGTGAGGATACCTCCGTTTTGAATGACGTTATATTGCCGCATGGGATAGCGGGAGGGTCCCTGAAGCACATTTCCATCCAGACTGAACTTTGAATTGCAACAGGCTGCGAAGGTCGTATCGTGTGAATAAGATCCGCAACGGACTCTCAGTCCACCTTTCTCGGGGGTAAGCGTGGCACAGGCATCCGTGGGATTATAAGGACAGGCACGCTCAAAGGCTCTGATGGTTCCGGCGTAGTTGATGAGTACTATTCCCTTATATCCGGCGCCTTCATATATCACAGACTGATTGTTATACTGCAATTTGGTGTATTGAGGATCGTTAATGCTGAGCTGCGTATTTACAGAAACATAGGGGATGGCATTATTTCCATCGGGTGTTTTGCTGCAACTACTAATAATTGTCAAGAAAAGCACTAAAATCGTAAAGAGATAGAATAGCTTATACTGCCTCATCATAAATTTGAATGCCCAACGATGAGCAAAAAACAGTCCTGACGAAATAATTATGAGAATTCACCTTATCGCCATTGGAGGCAGCATTATGCATAACATCGCCATAGCCCTCCATAAAGCGG
>JBBRLW010000305.1:0-3306 GCA_038231115.1 Bacteroidia bacterium | reverse complement strand
TGTGGGTTTTATGATTTGTCTTAAAACTTGCGATTACTTCTGGTTTGGCTGGAGTATCCTGCCACTTGCTAAAGTCAAAGATATGACTGCGCTGGTCAAGCCTTCCAAAAGCCAGAAGGGATTGATTCCCAGCTGGGCAGGAGGCAGGATGCCGCTCTCATCCAAACTGGCTTATAAGCTGAGGCAAAAGCTCGACAATTATACACGTGGTATAATTACAGACATTGAAATTGAGCATGTTAAGCCAATCCTTGAGCTGCAGGCCGAGCGCTCTCTTGTTCCGAATCTGAATCAACTACTTATAGAGAAAATTCAGACCATTGAAGGGTATCATTTATTCTTCTATCCTTTTGTTGGCAGAGCGGTACATGAAGGATTGTCTTCATTAATCGCACTAAGGCTTAGCCTTAGCCAGCCGATTACTTTTTCCATAGCCGTAAATGATTATGGATTTGAACTGCTATCTGATACGGAGGTCGATATTGAAAATGCCATTGAAAATGGATTATTCTCTACTGATAATCTGGAATCAGATATAAATCAGAGTGCCAACTCCAATGAGATGGCCAAGCGCAAATTCCGGGAAATTGCACAGATATCAGGTCTGCTCTTTACAGGATATCCTGGGAAAGGCAAAAAAGACAGGCATCTACAGGCATCCGGCTCTCTGCTATTTGATGTCTTCAAGGAGCATGATCCCGACAATCTACTTCTGCGGCAGGCCTATCACGAAGTGTTCACGTATCAGCTGGACGAGAAACGTATGGCAGAGTCGCTGACAATCATCAATACCCAGGAAATTGTAATCAAACGTCCGAAAACTCCAACTCCATTCGGATTTCCTATACTGATTGACCGAAGGCGGGAAAAAATCACATCCGAGAAGCTGGAAGACATTGTCCGTAAGCTTCAGATACAGTATATAGCTGCTCAGGAAGAGGTATAGGAAATATAAATTAACTCTGTTTGATCTAAATTCTTATTTTTGCCAGACTTCACAGGAATCTGAATTTTTTATGATCCGGTGAACTGCAAATACGCAATCAGATGGAAGCTTTCAACAAGACGATTAAGAAACTCAGTGATGAAGATTATACTTCCTTGCTTGAAGAAGTAGCAGAGCGCAAAAACAGCAAGCCATATATGGTTATGGAAGCTGCAAGGCTCCATAATTATGATGACAGTAAGATGATGGATATGCTTCAGGTTAATTCCAATGCATATTATACCCTGAAATCAAGGCTGAAAACGAAGATTGCGGCAGCCCTTTCCCGTAAAGTATCTAATCCTATCAGTACCATTATGGCTGAGGTAGCACGGGTTCCCGCTATGCTTTACGGTACTAATAAAGGAGTAGCTACCAGAGCATTAAAGGAGCTGGAGAAGCAGCTATTAGAATATGACCTTTCCAATGAACTGATAGTAGTGTATCGGACTCTTGCCCGTCTTAATCTGCATAACTATGATAATGAGTATTATGGCAAACTCTATAACAAGTATGTAGCATACTCTCTGGCAGTATCGAAAGCGGAAAACCTGTATTATGATTTCACTCGCAGAGCAGGTCAGTATTTACTAACCCGTTCTGAATCAGACTTTGAGAGCATGATATCTCTCCGACGGGAGATGATCAATATCAAGGAGCTATATGATTCTCACCGGCTGTTTGTCCTCCATACCATTACGAATCTATATTTCCAGTGTCTGTTTTCGGATAATGTCGAGCAGCTCAAGCTGAAAGAGATAGAGTTTGATAATCAGCTAAAGGAAGTAGCCGCTATTATCAACAAATATGATCTGGATACTTTCTATCAGTATAATAAGTATATGGTAGATATGCTGTATTTCGAGTTCTATCTCAGAACCGGAAATGCAGTACGAGCCGATCAGTACTTCAGGCTGGTTATGGATCAGATCAATGAAATATCCGACAAGCATGCCTATCACTTCCATATTCTAACTTTTCTATTCTCAACCATTGCGCTAAGCAACCTTACACGTGACAAAAAATACCGTCAGGAGGCATTTGAGCAATGTGCCTCTGAGCTGGACATTGATAAAGAGGAAATGTACAATCATGTATATTTCAGATACTACCTGGCGTTGGTCAGGTTTTATGATGAGGAATATAGCAAATCAGCTAAAATTATCAATGATTTGAGGAATGATGTGAGCCTCAGGGGAAATCAGTTCAGCGATATTCAATTGAAAGTATTTCAGTGCCTGCAGTATGCACTCCAGGGAGAGGAAGAGCTGAGCATGCAGCAAATGAACTCTACAAAGCGTCAAATATCAGAGTCCAAAGAGGAATATGATTTTACTAAATCAATACTGAAGCTCCTGAGTGCTGCTATAAAGCCCGATGAATATAAAAAGAAGCTAAGCAAGCTCAGCCAGCTCTACCTTAAGCATCAGGAAGAAAATATCGGATATGCGGGTATGCTAAATGATGTTGTACTGGAAGAAAAATTCCTTAAAAGGCTTGCCGATCCTTACAAGCTAAAATAGTTAATTCTCTATTCCATAAACAGTAAAGGCAGCCTAAGGCTGCCTTTACTGTTTATGGAATAGAGAATATTGCAATTAATGCATCACAATAGCTTCGAGATACTTCTCGGACAAAGGCTTATTCAGATATTTATAGACATGCGGGTTTGTGGAAGCTTTGTCAATATCAGTAGGACTTATAGAAGATGAAAGCACAATCACTCTGATTTGAGTATCGTTATGCTCATTGTAGCCACTAATGATGCTATCATATTCCTCCAAAAATGTGAATCCATCCATGAGCGGCATGTTGAGATCAAGAAAAATAAGCTCAGGCATTTCCTCGCGATTGGCAAGTACTTTCTTTAGATATTCTAATGCAGAGGGACCGGAATCCCTGACAACTACTTCAGTAGCAAAGTTTGTAGAAGTGATAATACGTTCATTGATAAAATTATCAATCTCATTATCGTCAATGAGTAATACCGATTTGAACCTCGTTCCGATAGCTTGTGGCTTCCTCATAATTTCAAATTCTAATTTTTAGTTTATGCTTGCAGTTCAAATTTAAGCCATTACATCGAAAATCAGGGATCTGTTCTCTGAAAGGAACATCATTTTCCATTAGGTAGCAGGGGAAGTTTTATGTCAAAAGTGCTTCCCTCTTGAATAGCTGATTTGAGTGTCAATTCTCCATTGAGCTTCTCAACTGCATTTTTAACTATATACAATCCCAGGCCAGTTCCTTTAGAATCCAGACTGCCTCTGTAGAACATATCGAACACTTTATCCTGAATCGATTCATCGATGCCTCGTCCA
>JBBRLW010000304.1:0-3306 GCA_038231115.1 Bacteroidia bacterium | reverse complement strand
CTTTGACCTCAGAGTCGGAGCTTGTAGATGTAGGCCATGCCGGAACCTGTCTCCGGTTTTTATGTGCTTATTATGCCATTCAGGAGGGTAGGGAAGTAATCATTACAGGATCAGAATCACTCAAAGTCCGTCCGATAAAATCTTTACTGGATGCACTCCGGCGTATGGGCGCAGATATAGAAGGGGATAGGCTTCCGATAAAAATTCGGGGTAAAAAACTGACGGCATCGGAAGTAGATGTAGATGCGAACATAAGCTCGCAGTTTGTATCGGCGCTGATGATGATCGGCAATCAGATGCCGAACGGCCTGCTGATCAACTTGCTTGGGAAATCGGTTTCATCCTCGTATTACGAGATGACGCAATCGGTAATGTCAGGCTTTGGGGTCAGAGTGGAAACTGTTGAAATAGAAGACGATCCCGCAACCGGAGAAATGTTAGGGAAGATCATTGTTCCTTATATGCCGTATTACCTGCTCGATTATCGGGTTGAGAGGGACTGGAGCTCAGCCGTTTATGTAGGCCTGTTGGGGAGCATCACGGGACTAAAATCACTGGAAGTACCGGGCTTACAGGAATATTCTCATCAGCCGGATGCGAATAGCCTTACATTCATTTCCATGAATTATTTTGGTATGGATTACAGTGCAGATGCTCTAACCTTCAGGTATCACAAAGGATTTTCGCCCCTGCACTTTTATACGGATATGGAATCCACTCCTGATCAGATTATGAGCCTCTGCTGCTATTGTATTTCCAAAAGTCTGGGCTTTACTATTTCAGGCGCTAAAACACTCCGGCACAAAGAATCAGACAGGCTTCAGGCCATCAAAACCGAGCTGGCAAAACTGAACATTCATCTGAAAATCACTGAAGATGACATTGAATGGGATGGAGAATATGAGTATGATCCGGCGATCATTTGCACCCTTGAGACGTATAATGATCACCGGCTGGCGATGTCATTTGCTCTGCTTGCGCTCAGATGGCCGAATATAATCATCGCTGATGCAGAAGTAGTGAAAAAGTCATTCCCGAATTACTGGGAGACCCTGAAAATCATGGGCGTACATTTTGAAGAGGTAGTGTAAATCCGACAGAATTACGCTTCCTTAATTTCCTCATGGTCAAGTACTTCCGGACGCATCTGCGGGAAGAATAACACTTCCTGGATACTCTGAGAGTTGGTCATAATCATGCTCAGGCGGTCAATGCCGATTCCGAGACCTACCGTCGGAGGCATACCATACTCCAAAGCACGAAGAAAATCCTCATCCAATGTCATGGCTTCTTCGTCACCACGAAGCCCGAGCTCCAGCTGATCCTCAAAGCGGGCACGCTGATCAATCGGATCATTTAGCTCCGTAAATGCGTTGCAAATTTCTTTTCCGATGCAGATTGCCTCAAAGCGCTCCACCAAACCTTCCTTGGAGCGATGCTTCTTTGCCAGAGGTGACATTTCTATCGGATAATCCGTGATAAAAGTAGGCTGAATAAGCTTCGGCTCACAGAACTCTCCGAAAATCTCGTCAATGATTTTCCCTTTTCCTACTTTAGGATCTATGTGTAAATTCATTTTGACAGCCGTTTCACGGAGCGCCTGCTCATCCATGTCTCCAATGTGGATGCCGGTGAAGTGTTCAATGGCTTCAAACATCGTATAGCGCTTCCATGGACGGGCAAAATTGACCGTATGCTCTCCATACGTTACTTCTGTGGTTCCATGAAGATCAATGGCAACGCGCTCTACCATCGCCTCTACCATGTCCATCATCCAGTTATAATCTTTATACGCGACATATAGCTCGACCTGAGTAAACTCGGGATTATGGAATCGTGACATTCCCTCGTTACGGAAATCCTTGGCGAACTCGAATACTCCGTCATATCCTCCTACGATTAATCGTTTGAGGTACAGCTCATTGGCAATACGGAGGTACAAAGTCATATCCAGCGTATTATGATGGGTCTTGAAGGGACGCGCTGCAGCTCCGCCATAAAGAGGCTGAAGGATAGGCGTTTCCACTTCCAGATAACCCTGTCCGGACAAAAATCCGCGTATGGAGTTGACAAGCCTGGTGCGCTTGATAAAGGTCTCCCGGACGTGCGGGTTGACGATCATATCCACGTAGCGCATCCGGTAGCGCTGCTCCGGATCGGAAAAGGCATCATAGATGACCCCGTCTTTTTCTTTGACTATCGGGAGCGGACGCAAAGATTTGGAGAGGAGCTTCAGCTCCTTGACATGCACCGATATTTCTCCGGTTTTGGTGATGAACACATATCCTTTGATACCGATAATATCTCCGATATCAAGCAGCTTTTTAAAGACGGTATTGTAGAGCGATTTATCCTCTCCGGCGGAAATATCGTCGCGGCTGACATATATCTGGATACGTCCGCGGCTGTCCTGAATCTCGGCAAAGGAGGCACTGCCCATAATCCGACGGGACATTAGTCTTCCTGCAAGGCTGACTTCCTGCAGATTATTTTCCTCAGCATTATACTGCGAACGGATATCTTCTGAACTGATATTGACCGGCCATCCTTCGGCGGGATATGCTTCGAGTCCCAGATTGGCGAGTTCCGTGAGTGCGGCGCGGCGGAGCAGCTCCTGCTCGCTATGTTTAAGTTCTGACACTATATTATGTATGCTGATGGTTGAATAAATGTATAATTAATTCCGAAGCGCTCTGCGGCGGGAAATTTCCCTGTTGAGCAATCCGAGTTCTTTAATGGCCTGTCCGGCAACGGAGCTGTTCTCATCTGCGCGGCGGATCAGGTAGGGCGTAACAGAGGCAACTGGTCCGTAAGGGACGTATTTGGCTACATTGTATCCCTGTGCGGAGAGATTAAAGGAAATCTGGTCGCACATTCCATAGAGCTGAGAAAACCAGATATCTCTGTGATTGTGCGCCAGTCCGGCCTGCTGCATAGCGGAGGTACCCGTCAAGTTGGAATGCTCATTATGCGAGCCGATCATAACTTTCATATCCGAAATATGTTCTATGGCATATCGGACAGCTTCGTTATAATCTGTATCCGTATCTGATTTGGAGTTCTGTATCGGACTTTCATAGCCCAATTCGATGGCGCGGGCGCGCTCCTTTTCCATGTATGCGCCCCGGACAATCTTTGCTCCCAGCTTATATCCACCCTCCAGCGCAAGCTGATGCTGTTTTTTGAGGAACGCAAGGCTGTCTTTCCGGTACATCTGGAAGGTGTTCATTATTAATCCTTCTGACTGATTATATTTCTTCATCATGGCAAATGCCAGATCATCAATGGCATTCTGAATCAAGGTTT
>JBBRLW010000303.1:0-3311 GCA_038231115.1 Bacteroidia bacterium | reverse complement strand
CGGGGAGATCGGCACGGATGAGATTCAGCATTGGAAAGCTTCGTGAGTCAGAGCCGATGTGTGCGGTTCCGATACTTTCTACGGATTCGGCGGATATGCCGGTTGCGATATCGGTAAGCAAGGAAAGCACGATTCAGGGGAAAGGCTACCGGCTGATGGTTCCGGCGCTATCGCTGTACGATGATATTGAGATGCGGCATAGCTCACGTCCCTCAAAGGCGCGTACTTACAGCGACGAGCATAAGCTCGAGCCACGTTTGACTCCCTTTCAGCATGAGTTTACAGTGTCTTTAGATGCTGCAGGGCTTCCGGAGCATTTGCGGAGCAAGGCCTGCGTGATGTCCAATATGCAGGGATATTTAGAGGGCAGGTACGAGAACGGATATGTATCGGGAAAGGGCAAGAATTTCGGTACGTTCTGGATTTCTGCCGATACATCGGCACCGGTGATTAAGCCGGTCAATTTTCAGGCGGGGACTGTGATCGCGAAGAAGGATAAGCTGTCGATGACGATATCGGATAATATATCGGGTGTGCAGACTGTGCGGGCTACGATAGATGGGAGCTGGATTCTGCTGCAATCTGATCCGAAGCGTAATTACTACTGGTATGAGGTGGATAAGCGCTTTGAGTCTGGAGAGCATACGCTGCTGATTTCCGTGAGCGACCGCAAAGGCAATACCTCCGAGAAAGAGTATCAGCTGAAATAGAAGGGATTATCTACTGATTAATTCTTTTTTGTGGCGATTGAAGAAAAATCGTCCGTTGGCGTAGCCGACGGCCGAACCGATGAGTACATCGGAAGCCCAGTGCTTATCCTCGTAAATGCGGGATAGACCTAGGAGTCCGGCAATGGTATAGGCAGTGATCCCGATCCAGGGACGCTCTCGGTAGCTTGATGCGAGGAGGGTGGCCAGAGAAAATGCGCTCTGTGTATGTCCGGAGGGCATGGAGCTATTGAATTTGAAGCTCAGCGGTGCGAGCCAGTACTCTGATCCCATGTTGCGGTTGGGACGTGCGCGTATGGACAGCTCCTTGAGGAGGGCGTTTTCGGCACCGGAGACGAGCAGGAGCTCGGCGCCGCGTAAGGCGATATTATGGCTCCGGATGTGTGCGGGATTGATCCATCCATCGGCATAGAGCAGGAGAATAATCGGTGCGGTATAGAGTCCGCTGCCGAAGGGCTGAATGATGTTATGGGATATTTTATATCGGGTAGGGTCCTGATTACGTTGGGCAAAGCTGCGGATGTGTTCATCCTGGGTGAGAAGCAGCGCGGCTCCGGCTAAAACGGCGGAGGCGGTGATAACGTCGCTACTCTTCCAGTGGATGGGCTGGATAATCATGTGTCCGGCATCGCGGAAATAGTCTTTGGCATAGTCCAGGTTTAAGCGGACTCGTGGCGTCAGGGTATCCTGCTGCGCATAAGAGGACAGGCCACACAGGAGAAAAAGGATCCACAGAAGGAAACGTTGCTTCATGAGGGATCGAAGATAGCGCTATCGGCAGAACCGGCGAAGGATCAGGCTATGGTTTCGGTAGCATAGACGATATAGGTCACGAGAGGGAGGACTGGAACGGATCCTTTGACGCGGGCTATAATCTGTCCGCGGTGGTAGGAAGAGTGATGGACAATGTGCATGACGGCATCCATGGCACTCATGCGGCGCGCAGATCCATCGATCGGGAATATGAAATCGATGATGCGGTTGAGCTCGGCATCATCGGCCGATTGCAGGTATTTGATCCATGCGGCGGTATTGATGTCAATCATCGCTTTGCATTCTTCTAAAGTGCGCTCCTGAAACAGGGTGACGGTCATGGGGATAGCATGAATCCGGCTGATCCACATATTGCTGGAAGAGAGCAGGTGGGAGAAAAGCGTCAGTGCGCGCTCATCCAGCGGCTGGGCTTCAAACAGTGTTTTGGCCAGCTCGGTATTAGCCCAGTGTTCAAAATTGATCTGTTTAATGAGCAGAGCTTGCAGGGGAGAGGACATAGATATCGCTTTGATTTGTGGTCAAAGTTAAGGGGAATGATTTAGTCCAGCGTATCAAGGGCCTGAGGAATCACAGTGCCGTAGGAATCAAAAATTTGCTCATAAGGAAGGAAATGCAGCCTTCCTGAGGCGGTTCGGATGAAGAGGGCGGGTGTATGCTTTATATGGAGCTTGTAAAAAATGGATGCGGTATCTACCTCGAGCGTCATTTTATCGGGCCGCATTTGGTAGGGGTCAATAGTAAAATCATTGATCGCGTTGTGGAAGTATTTCCGGAGCGAAAATATCCTATCGGCAGGTGATGAATTGTCTTTCTGGACAAGAATATGGGCCACATATTTATACCCTTTATATTTACCGGATGTGCTTAAGTGATCGTATAAAGTCTCTACACATCTGCGGCATTCATACGGAGAATATAGAATCAGAATAGTGTTAGGAGACGAAATTTTTGTGTTTAGTACTATTGGATTATCTGTCCTAAAGTCCAGTACCTTATAATTCAGGTTCTGACTATTATCCACATGAGTACTTAAGAGCCATGTGATGTAAAACAGTATGGATGTATAATATGCCATGCTCATTTTTGATTAGGAAGGTTTAGCAATACCTTACGATAAACATTCAGATAGGTTTTTTCAGAAAGAGCTGATTCTTTTTGAATGTATTTGTAAGATTGATAAATGGATTTGCCGAGAAATGAGGCTACATTATAAGGCTCTACCGAAAATGAGTATAAATAGTTACCTGCTCTTAACGCGTCACTACTGAATTTAGTAAATGATGTATTTTTTACCAGGGAGTCGGAGGCTTGTGGTACAGGGAGAATGAAATCCTCGGCTATATGTCGAGAAATATGTTTCAAATCGGATAAATTCCAAATTTCAACCTTCATTGCCATTTTATCTCTTTTAAGGGTAGTATAATTGTGTGTAATTAGCCATACCGTATTGTCGTTTTGAGATTCAGCCATGGGACTCATAATATAAGGAAATGCCTTTAAATTATTGGAGAGAAAGTCAATAGCTGCTTTAGGTCGTAGAGAAAAAGCGGAGATATCATACAAACTATCCAACTTCTTTTTCAGGATAAGATTTGGAGTATTGAATAATTCGGTTTTTATAAGTTTTAAGTCTGATTTGTTGAGAATAAGGACCGTATTATCGGCACTGTTTATTCCAACATAATAGTCTTTAGTGGCAGTAAAAGACCGAATATTAAAAGGGTCGAGCAGTGATCCGTGGGGATATAGAATAAACGACGCAAGCTCTTTGCCCGTATATAGATCATATTTGACTATACCCGTCTGGCT
>JBBRLW010000302.1:0-3314 GCA_038231115.1 Bacteroidia bacterium | reverse complement strand
TCAGGATATACAGACGCATTCTTTGCAAAATTTAGCGCAGGAGGACAGATTGTATGGGGTAGCTATTTCGGAGGCAGTACTAACGAATCCGGGTATGGACTCTGCGTAAACGACTCCGGAAAGCTACTGTTTACCGGTTCGGCAAACAGTAGCGGGCTTGCGACTTCCGGAGCATTTAGAACCTACATTTCGGGCTCTGATGACGTTTATTTCGGCGCACTCAATAGCTCTGGAAAAATTCTTTCAGTATCCTATTATGGTGGATCGGACATTGAGTCAGGTTATGATATTCAGACTGATAGCCTTTCAAATATCTATATCTGCGGAATAACTTCATCCAACGTTGGTATTACCCTTAATGGATATATAGAAACTACTAACTCAGTTTACTCGACTGGAGGATTTACAGGATTTATTATCAAATTTCAAACCTGTAGCATGTCTGCCGTTACGCCTTTGAGATCTACGGATACCATCTGCCTGGGGGCAAGCAAAATCATTGGATCATCAGCAGTTTCTGGTCTCAAGTACTACTGGCGTAACTATAAGAACGGATTTACTTCATCTCTGGCACAACCGACTATTACCGGAGTTAATCCAAATCAGGATTGGGGTATTTCTAATACCTATCTGCGAGAAGCTACAGATAGCAAAGGCTGTATCAGAATTGATTCCACACGGATTTGGGTATCACATGATGTTGGACTTAATATTGATGGGCCTGGGCCTGTATGTATGAATCTCAAGTCAGTCAACAATTTCTACGTTCATACCAATCATGTAATTAATTATACTATTCCTACATACCACTACAGCTGGAGAGTTGTAAACAACGTTGGCGTAGGATTTCCTAAAGATACTCAGGGACTTGCTTATCATGTAATATTTAAAAAGCCATCCACAAGTACATCATATTTATATATTTTTGTTGAAGTATCCACCATTGATAGCTTCCATTGTAAATCTTCTTCTACTAATTCGGCTCCAGTCCCGTCAGCACCTGATGGATTCAGCTTTACAAGCGCACAAGCCTGCAACGATTCAGTCCGTTTTACTAATCCTCCCCTGAAAATAAATGGAATCAAATGGCTCTTCGGAGATGGCGATTCCTCAACCGCTTCTAACCCGGTCCATATATATTCCAAGCCTGGCAGCTATGTGGTAAAGCAATTCATCACGGATATGGTAAATACCATTTGCGATACTACTGAGTATGACTCCACCATTGTTGTTATCACCGGAAAAGACTGTGTCTGGCCTGGAGATGCCAATGCGGATAAAGTCGTAGATGCATCGGATATCCTCAACATCGCTTTAGGGTTCGGAACCAAAGGAATCAAGCGTCCTTCTGCTTCTATGCTCTGGTACGGTCAGCCCTGCCCTGACTGGACAGATACTTTTACGCATGCCGTCAATTATAAGCATGCTGACTGTAATGGTGATAGCACCATCAACTATGCCGATACACTGGCTGTAAAAGCAAACTTCTCCAAAACGCACCTGAAGACGATTGTCCGCAATCAGGGTAAATCCTCCGATGCTCCGCTGACAATTAGTCTTGGAGCGGCGAGTAGCGGTAATGTGAAAGCAGGAGATGTCATTACTGCCGATGTAATGTTAGGCAGCAGCACGAATCCGGTTAAAAACATTTACGGATTATCTTTCAATCTGGTGTTAAATTCTTCTTTAATAGATACCAATACTTTATCGGTGGATTATTCAAATTGCTGGTTCGCTGATCCGGCCAAGGGGAATCAATTGCGCTTCGCTCAGGCAGCCTGGTCAAACGGAGGCGTGGCACTGGCCGTATCGAGGATACATCAGACGGATACTTCCGGATATGGGAAAATCGCTACCATCAGAATGAAAGTAATTAGCACGCTTCCCGCCAGCGGAGCAAAACTGAGCATCCAGCTCAGCGATAATCGGATAATTACGGCCAAAGCAAGTGAGATTCCGGTGTATCTGAAAGATGATAGTACTACGGTAGGGAATTATACCGGATTCAGGGATGCGAAGTCTCAGGCAGGTTATCTTTCGCTTCGTATGAGTCCTAACCCAACCAGCTCCGGTATTTCGGTAGCGTACTTTACGCTGGATCGTCCGGCTCCGGTCAGGCTCATCCTGACGGATGCATTGGGGCGTGAGCGGGTGATCTTCGACAGAACACTGATGGCTCCAGGGAGCTACCAGGAGGCCATTGTGCTCCCGTCATCAGGAGTCTATTACCTCAGGCTGATCTCAGAAGGCAATATCGTTGTCAGCAAAGTAGTGGGAATGTAGTACCCAAAGGGAAAAGCAATATCACAGAAAAAGCCGGATGCTCTAAATACAGCATCCGGCTTTTTCATTATAAGGGTGACTTGCCTGCTATGATAGGCTTACTCCGGCAGGTGTGCGTAGATATTTACTACACGGCCATCCGGATCAGTAATTCTTGCAAAACGCTGTCCCCAGAAAGCATCCCAGGGCTGAGTATAGCCTATGTATCCAGACTGAGTCATTTTTGTATATAGCGCATCTACCTCCGCAGGGCTATCCATAAGAAACTGCAGATTCATAGGCTGACCTACCGGAGCCTTATAATTTGGATCAGCCTGCTTCGCAATAGCCTCCAGCAGAAATCCAAGTGTAATCCCCTCGGAAGTGACAAAATCTACGTTACCCTCCTGATCGGCCTCCATTGGAATTTCCATTCCGAGTGCGCGGTAAAATCCGAGCGTTTTGCTCATATCACGTGTAATGATCCCGATTGTCTGTAATTTAATAGCCATAATTTCTCTTAATTGTTGAGGCAAATCTCTCCTAAATCTATTGGCAAAGTGTTGTTCTATGTCAACATCTCGGCGTTGGAAATTATATCTCAGCGTCTGGATTTTACTCTACTTAAGGTGGATGGCGTTATTCCCAGAAAGGAAGCTGCCATTTTGTTGGAAACACGGCTCAACAGCTTCGGATTATACTTCATAACCCAGTCCAGCTTTTCCATGGCATTTAGTCCCTGAAAGCCATAAATACGCTTCTGAGCGGTTATAAATGATATTTCAAGAATCTGGCGGTAAAGGAATCCAAATTGCGGTACCGTATCCACCAGATGAAAGAATTTTTCCCGGGAAATAACCAGCAATTCTGATTTTTCGATGGTCTGGATAGATTCAAAGGCAGGACTCTGCTCAATCAGGCTGGGCAATGCCGTTCCGAAGAAGCCCTCAAAAGCGAAATAGCGTGTGTTTTCAATGCCATCCCTGTTGATGGTAAACAGCCTCAGGCAGCCCTCGTTAACAAAATAATAATGCTGACAGATATCTCCCTCT
>JBBRLW010000301.1:0-3315 GCA_038231115.1 Bacteroidia bacterium | reverse complement strand
TCTGAAGCTGTTTTCCAGTTCAATATTGCGTCATTGCCCTGATGCGTTGCCGTGAAGCTCATCAGCTCAACAGGTAGCGGAGTGGCATTCATAACACAATTGATTGACGTGTTATTACTCTGAACAGAGTCATAAGCGTACGATCCAATCGTAGCTGCATTGCAGATGCTATAATAGGTAATATTGGTTTTGTAGATGTAATCGACTACAGCAAATGTAGATCCTTTGGTACTAACGGAGTAAACACTGTTTCCACCGCTTGCTGATAGTGTAGAAGATGCTTTTACCGAGTCAATAAAAGTGACTGTTCCTCCGGCACCGATGTAAGGCGTCAGATTGGTATTGAAGCTCATCTCCGATGTATCAAATACTGTATGGTGGTAAGAATCAAATCCGGAAGTACCTGCAAAATCAAGTACACCATCAAATTTGCCTACGGTGGCGCTATCTCTCAGTACTAAGCTCTGTCCGAGGAAGTTGAATCCGGCAGGTCCGTATAAAGATGATTTATACTGTACAACGGATAAGAACGAGGCATTTCCATTTCCGGTATTCTCAAACTGGGCACGCGTGTTTCCATAAACCGACTCTTTAATATGTACGGTCTGCAATGTCCCCAGGCTCGGATCAAATTTCGGAAGCTTGAAAGTCGCCGTGTAGTTCGTCGGGCGCTCAGGAACATACATGATATAGCTGATCTTATTCAGCGTAGTGGATATCGCTGGGTCAGCGGTATTGAATTTGAAACGGATGATCAGCGTATCCTTTTCGCCTACATTATGAGTTCCTATATTCCAGATACCAGTAGATGGATTATAGCTTCCTTTGGTAGCCGTAGAAGACTGATAGACAAGTCCAGCCGGCAAATAATCAAATACCTGGGTATTAGTGGCCGCATCCGGGCCGTTGTTCTGCGTAACAATCTTGTAATAATATGTCATCGCGGAGTTATATGGTCCAGGCTGTATGGTTTTAGTTACACCCAAGTCTGCTGACGGATTTACTGTGTAGTTATAGGAGTTGAAATTGTTCGTCACATTATTGTCCACATCCGTAGAGGTATACTTGCTAACCATGAAATTGATGGTCCCGCTGACATTGGCCTGAACATTAAAATCGAAATACTTGGTTGTTCCGGGTGCAACAGCGCCCGGAGCCCAATCATATACATTTGGACCAGTCTGGGTATACGTCCCCGAGCTCGTGCTCGCGGAAATGAACGTTACTCCCGCAGGCAGGGTCACCTGAACATGCGCGTCAGTGACATTGCCCGTGCTGCTTTGATTGTAAAGGGCAACGCGATACTGAAGAATCTGTCCGTTGTACGCTACCGAATTCATTACGTAGGAATACACGCCTGCATCCGCTGCCTCGGCGAGCATCGGAGTCATGGCCATGCCTAAAAGGCACAAGCTGATTAAAAAAGCTTTTATGGTTTGTAAATTTCTCATCATATCATTATTCTAAGGCAAAGTTGAGGATATTTTTGCTACCAATTGTAGAAATTAGACCAGAGCACCTGTTTCCTCTATCAACCTGTAATCTGGCGCGACCGCTGAATATGTGCATAAAATAATGCAAGTATTCAGTTATACACATTCAATATAAGTTACTGATTATCAATAGATTTCAATTAAAATCAAGATACAATAACTTAATCGAATGAGCATATTTATTAACGTCTATGTAACAAATCTTTCTTTGTTTCCTTCGCTAAAATTATCAATGTCTGTCTCGCCTAATAAGATAATTTCCGGATAATTCGTTCACATTGAAGCTGAAATAATTCTATTCTGATCAATTTCAGCATTGCGGAATGCCTTTACCCTCATGATTGTTTTCAGAGAAGCCATGCCTAAAAAGTGTCTGATCTTCTTTGTTTTCGCTTTCACGTTCAATGGAATAGCCAGTGCTCAGGGAGTTGATCCTGCCACACAGATCCAACAGGAGGCACCGCAGGCCATCAAGACTATTGCCTCGATGATTGTCGCCTCTCCGGACTCTATCCTGGTCGAATCCTACTATGGCGGAGCGAAGGTCAAGACGCCCAACAATATATACTCCGTTACGAAAACCATCACCGGACTTCTTATAGGACAGCTAATCACGGAAGGCAAAATCCACAGCCTTGATGATCGTGTATCTCGATATCTGCCTGAACTATTTACGGGAAATAAAGTCCATCCCAGCCTCCGCGCTCTGACCCTTCGTAACCTGATTACCATGCAATCCGGACTCGGCTGGGATCTAAAAAAGCAGCTCATGGAACTGAGCCACCGTGTGAACAATATGCCGCTTGTGCTGCGCCAGCCACCCAGGACTATCCCCGGAACCACATTCAATTATGACGATGCCAATGCCCATCTGCTTTCCATGATTATAACCCGCCTGACGCGAATGAACGCATCCACGTATGCCTCCCGTACCTTATTCAAGTCTCTCGGTATCAGCGCCGGTTTCTGGGGAACAGATCTGAAAGGCAACTCTATCGGCGGATATAGCATCCTTATGTCCAGTCGCGACATGCTTCAAATCGGACGCCTCATCCTTGCCAAAGGCAAATGGAAAGGTCAGCAGCTTATTTCCGAGCAGTTTATTTCCGAAGCTTCATCGCTCTCCTCCCCGGGCGGATGGCCTGGTATGGCTGGCTACGGATATCTGCTATGGATTGACTCCCTCAACGGACAAAAAATGATCTATGGACTCGGCTACGGAGGCCAGTTTATCGCCATATTTCCTGACCTTAATCAGGTCGTTATCATCACCTGCCGCGATGGACTGGCACTCGATGGCATCAATATCCCCAAAGATTTCATACGCACAACCCTGCTGCCCTGGATGAGTACGATACATTAGTACGTCTACCAACAACCTTTTGATGGGAACACCCTTTTTACTTCAGCTTGAGCGTCTGAACCTGTTCTCCACTTCCCGGACTTACTTCAAAATTGGATCTGAAATTCCGGATATGGCACTTTGCCGCATCCCCCTTGTCACAGAGATAAATCTCGGAGCTGAGGGTTAGCCCTACCTTCTGATCCGGCTTCAGATACATTACCTCTGCCGAGATGCTATTAATCTCCGGACGGTAGATCATTTTGCCTGCCTTCAATATACTTTCATCCGTACTGATCAGCTTAAACTGATGCATTGCTTTGATATTCAGCTTCATGCCTGCGGGAATCGGTAGTGGAAATGTCAGCGTGTTTTTCCCGCCCTGCAGCATAATATCATAATACGGAGCATCAGCAACGGGAGTAGCCACAATGGCCTCCTGAATCCCGGGCGCCATAGACAGACCCATTTTTGCCGGAT
>JBBRLW010000300.1:0-3326 GCA_038231115.1 Bacteroidia bacterium | reverse complement strand
CACCGCGCCGAATCGCCTACCTATGTTATTGCCCTCTGCGGAGCCGCCCTCTGGTTCATTTCTGCCCATACACAGTCCCGCGGACGTATCATCTTCCTTGTCCTGTATCTTGTGTTGACCTCCCTGAGTGCCACAGATCTGTTCCCAAAAGCGCTGCGTGAGCAATATATTGTCCCCTACGTCCTCAAAGGACTTGGTAGTATCCTGCTATTTCTCTGGCTCTGGCTCACCCTCATGACCGCTCAGGAGCGCCGAAGGATTCGATGAGTTGTTTGTAGGTGGGTAAGTATTGCTTCACACTCCGACACAATTCACCCTTAAAATGTCGCTTTTACCCCTTTAATATGGATCAGGGCGCCTTAGTTTTGAGAAACAAATTGTTGATCTATGCGAAAGCTAATAATGAAGATGTCGATGACCGTGGATGGTTATGTTGCCGGCATGAATGGTGAGAAAGACTGGATCTTTAAGTCCTCGGATGAAACTTCAAGGGCCTGGCTCCTTGAGCGAAACTGGGAGGCTGATCTGATCATCATGGGACGTAAATCCTTTGAGGAGATGGCTCCGTATTGGCCTACGGCCACCGGACCTTTTGCGGCTCCGATGAACGAAATTCCCAAAGGAGTTTTCACTCAACACGGATTTTCAGTTGATCTGTCTTATGCGGAACAGTCACCGGCAGCGGATTCCTGGTCGGAGGCGCGGGTTTTTGGCGGTGACCTGTCCGAAGAAATTAAGATGCTCAAATCTCTGCCCGGCAAGCCGATCTGGGCAATTGGAGGCGCCGGATTTATGCGCAGCCTCATACTGACAGGGCTTATAGACGAGTACATTCTGGTGAAACATCCGGTGGTGCTGGGGAAAGGACTGGAAATCTTCGATGGGATGAATCAGCCCATGGATTTGAAATTAGTCGATACACGGTCTTTCCCGGGTGGCATTGTGGCTAATACCTATCATAAGGTATAAGCAAGCTTCCAATGGGATAAATGAAAAATCAGGGTTCGATTTAATTCTTCAAATTTATAAGAAGAATGTTGAAGATAGATTCAAACACACAGTACCCTGAGTGTAGGAATGTGTTAAACAAAAAAAGCCCTGATTGCTCAGGGCTTTTTTTGTTACAGCGGAGAGACGCGGATTCGAACCCCGGATACAGTTTTGCCGTATACACGCTTTCCAGGCGTGCGCCTTCAACCACTCGGCCATCTCTCCAACGCCGCCTGCTTCGGATGCCAGGGCATCCATCGCTTTAGCGGAGGCGCAAATTACAATAATATTTAATCAAATAGCGAATATGCGCCGTGCATTTTTCGTAGTCTCTTGTTCTACAAGGGATAGCGGGATATTCTTTAGCTCCGCTACCTTCTCAGCGATCAGCGGAATATAGGCTGACTCGTTCCGCTTCCCCCGATGCGGTACCGGCGGCAGATAGGGCGCATCGGTTTCAAGGACGATATACTCCAATGGGATATGATCCTGTACTACGGACTGTATCGCGGCCTTTTTATACGTCAGCACGCCGGAGATACCCATGAGGAAATGTCCACCCAGGGCAATGATCTGCGCTGCTTCTTCTGCCGTTCCGGAAAAGCAGTGGAATATCCCCCGGAGCTTATCCGAGTCCATCTCTTCCCTGACGATCTGTATGGCATCCTCAAAGCTCCCGCGGGTATGTATGCTGACCGGCAGGCTAAGTTCCTTGGCCCAGCGTAGCTGCTGACGGAAAGCCTCCCGCTGCTCGGACTCAAACTCGCGTGTCCAGTAATAATCCAGACCGATCTCCGCGACGCCGTAGTACTTCCGCTTTCCGGAAAAAAGATGCGTATGTACCGTCTCCAGCGCGGATTGCCAATCCGCCCCTACCGAAGAGGGATGAAGTCCCATCATCGGATAGCAATGCTCCGGAAAGGCATCGGATAGTATATGGAGCGCCTCTATGGTTGTCAGATCTATATTCGGAAGCATCAATGGGCTGACTCCGGCATCTATAGAGCGATGCATCATTTCCGAGCGATCCGGATCAAATTTCTCATCAAAAAGGTGCGTATGCGTATCAATGAAGCTCATATATGAACAAATTTAGCGATTCCTTGCCTCCTATCCCCGAAACCCTATCTTTGTATATATGGAAACCGGCGATGAACCGTTCTTAGTGCTTGAGGAAGCTGGCCTGCGGATTATTCCGCTGCCGAAGGCCTGGATAGAGGAATACCTCGAAGGCGATCCGCTCTATAGGCGGCTCGGACTGCCGGAGCGTGGCAGGCTCTTAAGCGATGAGGTCATCGCTACCTTCCGCACCAAAATCCTCCCGCTGATGGAAGCCTTTCCCGAGGACGAGCGCTACCTGACCGTCTGGATCGTCATTGATCTCGAAAAACAGGCCATCGTGTCCGCCTTCGTGTTTAAAGGAGCACCAGACTCCGATAAAAGTATCGAGATCGGCTATGAGACGTTTGAGCACTATCGGAATCAGGGCTATATGAGCCGTACCATCGGAATTGTCTCGGGCATGCTTGACACCTGGCCTGAGGTAGATTATCTGTATGCCGATACCGAGCCGGGCAATCATGCTTCGATCAAAGTACTCCAGAGCAACGGATTCAGCTATCAGGGCATGAAAGACGGCTTCCTGCACTGGCGATTAGACGTGTGGGAGTAGAGGGAGGAGGGAGAAAGGGTATCCATCGCCCGCGCCTTAGCCCTTGAGCCGGAATTAATTATATTAGACGAATCCGTCTCCGCACTCGATGTATCCGTGCAGGCACAGGTGCTGAATCTGCTGAGCGATCTCCGCGACCGACTCCATCTCACCTATATCTTCATCTCCCATGACCTCAGCGTCAGCCGGTTTTTATGCGATGATATCCTCGTCCTCAAAAACGGACAGGTCGAAGAGTACCGTTCCGCCGATGCCGTATTCTCGGCCCCCGAGTCCCCCTATACCCGCAGCCTGCTCGATGCCGTCCCGCGGTTGGGATAAGGTGTTGGGAGATTATAATGGCTATATACTGAGTTTCCTTTTATAGACACCCCCCTCTATCAATCCACTCCGGCTAAAACTTCAGCTCCAGGTGGATATTGACTCTCCGGGTGGTTAAATAATTAGGGACGCCCCAGCGGTTGCCCTGCACGTCCTGAATCCAGAGGTAAGAGATGGTATTGTTGATATTAAAGGTATTGAATATCTCGAGGCTGAGCCAGGCATTGGAAAAGGGCTTCCAGAACTTATTGCCGGGCTTTTGTCCCATGGTAGCGCGGTTCCAGAGCATGCGGGAAAAACCGACGTCAATCCGGCGATAGTCCGGCAGCCGGACGGTATCCTT
>JBBRLW010000299.1:0-3369 GCA_038231115.1 Bacteroidia bacterium | reverse complement strand
ATCAGCTCCGTAGCTATCTGCAGATGATCCTTTTTCAATCTTTCAAAACCTTCCGCATAAGGCTCACTGGTGATCCACTGCTGATGAATACTTTCAAGAGTATTGGTCGTTTTCCCTATAGCTGAAATTACTATTACTATGGGCCCGCTTCCATGCTTCACCAAAATATCAGCTACATTTCTGATAGCATCAGCATTTTTGATTGAAGCACCTCCGAATTTAAAAACTTTCATATCGTTTTAGAAGGACTGAATTTGATCATAATTGAGTTTAAAGCTCAGCCACTCCTGCTCATGGATAGCCGCATACTTTGCATAGAAATCAATACCCAACTGATTCCAGTCTAATACCTGCCATTTGAGTCTTTTAACTCCCGAGGTTTTACAATATTGTATTAGCTCATCAAATATGGCCGTACCCACTCCCTTTCTTCTATACTCCGGACTTACAATTATGTCTTCCAGATATATACATGTTCCTTTCCAGGTTGAGTATATCGGATAAAAAAGTGCCATTCCTATTACAGCCTTACACAAATCACGACAAAGGAGAATTTCAAACTTGCCATTCTTATAGTCCTCCTGAAATTCAGAAAGTGTTAGACTTACCTCATCAGCGGCTTTTTCATACTCGGCGAGTAAGCGAATGAGGTCAAAACAGGAAGTAAGGTCTTCATAATCCGCTTTTGTAGCTGTATATTTTGAAATAATTCCCTCAGTGGACATACTGCAAAGATGCAATGATTTCTAATTAATGAGAATGGATATCTTTGCAGCATATTTCAATAGATATGTTAGGTATGCACTCAGCAGTTAAAACGCTCAATCAGTTTATTATAGAGCGCCAGGAAGATTTTCAATATTCAAAAGGAGAGCTTTCCCGTCTTCTACATGATATCGGAACAGCGGCTAAAATCATTAATCGTGAGGTAAATAAGGCGGGGCTGGTCAATATTCTGGGTTCCGCAGAGATGATCAATGTTCAGGGAGAGGAAGTAAAAAAATTGGATGTATATGCCAATGAACAGCTTATAGCCGCTTTATCATCCGGAGGCGAAGTATGCGTAATGGGTTCCGAAGAAAACGAGTCAATTATTGAAGTCCATGGGAAAGACGATGCGAAGTACGTCGTCCTATTTGATCCGCTTGATGGATCATCCAATATTGATGTAAATGCTTCTATTGGTACCATCTTTTCCATCTATCGCAGAGTATCCACGTCTCAGCCTTGTGGCACCGTAGAAGACTGTTTACAGGCAGGCACGGAACAGGTAGCTGCCGGATATGTAATTTATGGGTCATCTACCATACTGGTATATACTACGGGAAATGGAGTAAACGGATTTACACTGGATCCATCAATAGGCGAGTTCTGCCTGTCTCATCCGGATATAATGACTCCAAAGGATGCCCATATCTATTCCCTGAACGAAGGCAACACGGCTAATTTTCCAGAAGGAATCAAAAAATATCTCGAGTATTGTAAGTCAGTGGATAAAGAATCTGCTCGCCCATACTCCAGCCGATACATCGGGACATTTGTAGCAGACTTCCATCGGAATTTATTGAAAGGCGGAATATTCATCTATCCCCCAACTGATAAAGCTCCACAAGGAAAGCTCCGATTGGTTTATGAAGTAAATCCTCTGGCATTCTTAATAGAACAGGCAGGAGGAAGATCTACGGACGGTAAGCGCCGGTCCCTGGAGATAAAACCGGAGTCATTACATCAGCGTACTCCTCTATTCATTGGTAGTGAAAATATGGTGCTCAAGGCGGAGGAGTTTATGAATACGTTTAACTAATACTACAGCTCCAGATACTTTCTGCTCAGCTCAACGTATGCGGCAGAATTTGCCCTGATCTTATCCATTTGTTCTGCACTAATCTGCCGGATAATCTTGCCGGGACTACCGAGCACTAATGAATGGTCAGGAATAATCATGCCTTCAGTAATAAGAGTATTAGCTCCGACGATGCACCATGAACCTATCTGAGCACCGTTCAGAATAGTGGCTCTCATTCCAATAAGCGTATCATCTAAAATCCGGGCACCATGTATAATAGCACCATGCCCGACAATCACCCGATTGCCAATAATCGCAGGATAGCCAGGATCCGCATGAATGATCGACCCATCCTGAACATTTGACTCTTCTCCAATAGAGATGCTTTCTATATCACCGCGCAAAACTACATTGAACTAAATAGAAGATAATTTCTCGATCCTGACATTTCCTATAATACTCACGTTAGGCGCCAGAAAAACAGACTCATCTATTATGGGAGATAAGTTTCCCATGTTCAATATGTTCATCATATATATAATCTCCTGATGAGCCCTAATAGAGATAATGCAGTGCTATCCTCTGGAGAAATACCTGCATCTGCAATAATTGCCTGGTTAAACAATGAAAATGCAGTATCCATGTCACCAGCATTCTGGACAACTTGAATAAAATCTGAAAAAGCCTTTTCATCTCCCTTGAAGAGATGTCGGATATAGCTTATTCTTTCATTCAGCGCAATTGAACTGTTCAGATTTTTAATGGATGTGTTTTTAAGCCGATCTGCAAGCATGGGAGATTGCTTCTGGGAGAACTGATCATTTATACTTTTAGATTCTCCCGCTTGTGAAAATCGCTCATGAAGCGATTGATTTGGGATAATATCAACCGGAACACTACTCTTGGGAATTACAATTTCATCTACAGGCTTTGATTCATGAGCTGTTTGGTGATGCGTATCAGGCTCACTCTCAATATTCAATTCGCTTACTTCCGGATCTTTGGAATGATTGGAATCCGAGATTACCTCAGCTTCGTTTTGAATGTCAGCTGATGGGCTAAGATTGGTTCGGGGAGGTACAGTTTTAGGAAGAGATAAGGAAGATGTACTTCTTCTCGCGCTTTTATCTGAACTTTGATTCCAGGGCTCCTTTATAAGATATTCATACAGCTCTATTGTCTGCTTTTTAATCAAATCATTGTCAATTGGATGACTATGACTATGTGAGATACGGTCAGCAGTCGAAGAAATGTCCTTTAACCTTAGCTGAATATTTTCCAGGAAATCCATGATATTCTATATTGAGGCAAAATTAGAAGGAAAATGTCCATAATTTGCCCTACCTATTAAGTAAAAAATCTAGGATCAGAAAATGTTTACCGAGCCGTTTCTAAACAGCGAAATTTCCGGAGGCTGGATTGAGGTTATCTGCGGACCTATGTTTTCGGGCAAAACGGAAGAGCTCCTTCGGCGTCTGAAAAGAGCCAGATTTGCTAATCTTCCGCTCGCTATATTCAAGCCGGAAATTGATGTGAGGTACAGCGAGCACAAAATTGTCTCGCACGATGCCAACTATTTTCCT
>JBBRLW010000298.1:0-3377 GCA_038231115.1 Bacteroidia bacterium | reverse complement strand
CTATGGACCCTTTCGAGATGCGGCAAATTCATCTCCGCAGTTTGGCAATCGGGCTACTTACCAGATGGATCCGGCAAATATAGAGGAAGCATTACGCGAAATTCTCCTGGACGAAGAAGAAGGCGCAGATATTCTGATGGTCAAGCCCGCTTTATTCTATCTGGACGTTATCTCCCGTGCTACACAAATATCAGCACTTCCTATGGCTGCTTATAATGTCAGTGGAGAATATGCCATGATCAAAGCTGCTTCCGAAAGAGGCTGGATAGATCATGATAAAGTAATGATGGAGATGCTCCTATCCATGAAACGTGCAGGTGCGAGCCTTATAATCACATATTTTGCTAAAGAAGCCGCCGTGCTTATCAAATCATTTTAAATTATATAGAAATGGAAAACGAACAACGAATATTGACGCTTTACGGACTTTTCAGCTTTACGCATGAGTATTGGAAGGAAAGTTCTGACGCGCAGAAATCTATACTGCATTCTCTGCTGAATGCAGTATCCCAAGCTGCAGAAAAGACGTGGTTTTATCAGGTATATCCTACTCAGTCAACCTATGATATTCTTATATGGAGTAATATACATGCTGATGAGCTTGATGCTCCGAACAGGTTTATGGAGAAATATGCCGAAGCAACTAACCCCTTCCGTAGATATATTCATTTGAAACTAAGTTTCTGGGGCGTAACCAAACCATCGGTTTATAGCAGAGCTAAAAAATCATCTCAGGAGCTGGATCCGTTTACTGATTCAAGGAAATCCTATTTTGTCATCTATCCATTCACTAAAACTACGGAGTGGTATCTGAAGAGCCGTGAGGATCGCCAGCTGATGATGAATGACCATATACGCATTGGAAAACAGTACCTGGAAATTTCCCAGCTATTGCTTTATTCCTTCGGTATGCAGGATCAGGAATTTGTTGTGGCTTATGAAATGGAGAATCTTCCTCTTTTTTCTGATTTAGTATATGAATTGAGGAGCACTCAGGCGCGGCTTTACACGCTAAGTGATACTCCGATTATTACCTGTACTTATAAAACGGCAGATCAGCTGATCAATATCTTCACTGGACAGTGGAATGGATAATACTAAGCATTACACGCGATCCCAGGAAATATATGAAGATGCCCGTCAGGTTTTGGTGGGAGGTGTCAACAGTCCTGTAAGGGCGATCAAATCAGTTGGATGAAATCCACTGATTATAAAATCTGCTAAGGGTCAGTATATTAATGATGTTGATGGGAATCAATATATTGACTATGTAGGATCTTATGGCCCCATGATTCTGGGACATGTGAATTCAGCCGTATTGCAAGCAACATCCAAAGCGCTTGAAAGCGGTTTCTGTTTTGGGGCAACATCCGAAGGAGAAATTGAGCTGGCCCGTCTCATTATTGATGCTTTTCCAGGCATGGAGAAGATCAGATTTGTTAACTCTGGTACTGAAGCTATAATGTCAGCTATCAGATTAGCTCGCGGATTTACTTCAAGAAATCTGATTATTAAAATGGCCGGATGCTATCACGGCCATACGGATGCCTTACTTGCTGAAGCTGGATCAGGTCTTGCTACTTTCGGACTTCCCGGGAGCGCAGGTGTTACGGAAGGGGTAGTGCACGATACGCTTATTGCTCCATATAATGACCTGGATGCCGTAGAAACGATACTTAAAAAATTTCCGGAACAGGTTGCGGCTTTATTAATTGAGCCTGTCTGCGGGAACATGGGCGTAGTACTTCCTGAGGCTGGATATCTGGAGGGACTCAGAAAACTTACCCAGCAATTTGGGACTTTACTCGTTTTTGATGAGGTGATGACGGGATTCCGTAATAATTTCGGGGGGATTGAAAAAAGTATAGGCGTAGTTCCGGATATAACCGTGCTGGGGAAAGTTATCGGCGGCGGAATGCCCGTCGGGGCGTATGGAGCCCGAAAAGAAATCATGGAAATGGTTTCTCCACTCGGACCCGTATATCAGGCAGGGACGCTTTCAGGCAATCCTATTGCCATGGCATGCGGGATAGCTACACTTACTCAGCTTCAAAGAGAAGGATTTTATGAGGAATTACTGAGCAAATCCATTGCGCTGGAAGAAGGAATGCTAAATATTGCTAAACAGCTGGGTATCGCGCTCCAGGTCAACAGATATGGCAGCATGATTACTCCGTTTTTTACAGATCAGCCAGTAAGGGATTATAGCTCGGCAAAATTATCCGATACAGTAAAATTTGCTCAATTCTTCTGGGCTATGACGGATGCAGGAGTCTATATTCCGCCATCGCAATTTGAAGCATGGTTTATTTCCAATGCACATACTCAAACTGATATTGAAGCTACGCTGAATAAAATAAAGGCGGCGCTCACATCAATTTAATTGAATATCCGCCTGCTGTTGTAAATGATCAGGGAATACTTGTGAAAATCCTTGTTGATGTTCTCATTGATAATAATGGAGTGCTGAGGATAATAATACCTGATTGACTTAGTTCTTATAGAAGGGATATCCAGCTCAACAACCGTATCCGATGGATAGCCGAGGAAATTGTTGAAAATAGCCGAGCGAGGTTCCAAAGCCTCGCAGCTAAGAATTTGATCAGTTTTGACATTCAGGCAGCTTAATACTTCAGGGAATAGCTGGATCTCTTTGAGATCAGGATCTCTGGCATTCCAAATAAGATTGGCAAGCGTCTGACGTATACTATCGTCGCTAATTCTTTCGTAGAGATAATATCGTGTCGCATTGAATTTATCCTGCTCGAGGCTCAGATTAAAAGTCTGGAAATTGGCAATAGATTTCCGCACCTCCGTATATGACATTCCTATTCTAATACCGAAAATATAGGATTTAAGGGCGTTGAAATCCGGGAAAGAGGTGAAATCGAAGCTGCTGATTTCCGTACTGTCGTGGCAGTCATGGACAACATCCATTTCCTGTCCAAACATACTCGTCGATCCGAACAATACGATTGAAAAGAATAAAGCAAATAACTTAGCCAAGCTCTACTAATTAGCCATTTCAGAAATAAACTTGATTCTCATCAATTGAATTTCTTCCCGAGTGTAAAGCTCCTTGCCAAATTCCTCCCAAACCTGATCAATACAATTGTCGTCTGATTTTCTGAAGCATTCAAAGAAATCGTCCTGCTCTGCTATATCAATGCGCTCATTGATGTAATAGTCAAGATTTACACGGGTGCCACTAAGGACTATATTCTCTATCTCCTGAACTACATCAGGTAATTTTATCCCTTTGCTATGAGCAATGTCCTCAAGGTCAAGCTTTTTATCAATGTTCTGGATGATGTAGACCTTTTGCGCAGATCTGTTTACAACTGATTTGATCAGATAATCATCCGGACGCTCAATAT
>JBBRLW010000297.1:0-3379 GCA_038231115.1 Bacteroidia bacterium | reverse complement strand
TGATGTGGCTTCGCTCATGGCCGAATTCCAGGAACGGCGCGAGGACGTCGAGAAGCAGTTGCAAGTCTCCTGGTCGACGAACGGATCGCTTGGCCCGGTTGGCGCCCATCGAATGGAGTATACGGTCGAACGCCAACGCGGGGTGCTGGATGCATTGGGAGGCGAGAGCGGTCCGGCCGACAGCCATGGCTTCCGCTACGGCCTGATATGACTGGACAAAATCGCTGCCGTCTACGCGGCGGCGTTCCATGCCTTTGAATCCGGCAGCGTATTCGTACGCATCCATGGCGCGCATTTCTTCTTTTGATACGGATATGCCCCATCCATTATCCTGGACTAAATATATGATAGGAAGCTCATGTAAAACCGCTTCCTGAAAGGCCTCGGAAACCTCGCCTTCTGTAATGGAGCCATCTCCGAAGGAGCATAGCACCAGCGGGAGCTTCTGTACCTCAGAGGCAGTGATTTGCCCACGATGCTCGAGGTATTTAATTGCCTGTGCTGATCCGGTGGAAGGTATCGCCTGCATTCCGGTAGCGGAAGACTGATGCGGAATTGTCGGGAAGCCTGGGCGTTTCAGCGAAGGGTGCGAGTAATAGGTTCTGCCGCCCGAGAAAGGATCATCGCGCTTGGCCAATAGCTGAAGCATCATCTCGTACGGCTCTATTCCGATGGCCAATAGCATCGAGCTATCGCGGTAATACGGCGCAGCATAGTCCTGACTTTCAAGCTGTAGCCCGACAGCAATTTGTATCGCCTCATGTCCGCGGGAGGTAGAATGGACATATTTGGTGACATCGCGCCTGCGCTCGTACAAATCCGCCATAGCACGCTCAGTACACATCAGGGTATAAGCACGTAGGAGCAAATCCTGAGGGAGCGGCTCAAATTCTCTCGCTTCTCCGGCTAAAGGAAGCGTATCTTCTGCTGGCATATAGCTCATATAGTTCAGTCAAAGATACGCAATAGGATAGAATCAGAGGGCTGATTCATGTCCGTTATCAGGTAGGGGGAAGCGAAATCCGTACGCAATAAAGGCAGCCGAAGAGGCTGCCTTTATTTGAGTAATAATGTCTGCCTGATGAGGGCTAAAGGAGAAAATCTATAAAAATGACGAAAATGCTATAAGCTTATTCTTTTACGAATCTATACGTACCGATACTACTCCCCTGGCTGATTTTCAGCAGGTAAATACCGGTAGAAAGCTGCGAAACGTTTACATCGGCCGTAGTACCGCTGAAAGTTCCGCTGTGGAGGATACGTCCGGCCAGATCAGTAATACTGACCAGATAATTTCCGGATAGCGCTACATTGATTTTTAACATATCGTGTGCAGGATTAGGGTATAAGTTAAGAGAGAGGAGGTGCAGGGAGCTGGAGTTTTCCTCTATAGCCGTGTATTTCAGCGCTGAGGATGGGATCGTAGTTTTCTTCCCACCATTTGGTCCCATATTGCTCATGTCGGCGACTCCATACACGGATTGTCCCAGAATATAGGGATATACCGCCTGATTAAGGGAGTCAATCGTAGCAAAATAGGCATAAGTGCCATTGGGATACTCAGGTGTTTTAGTGAAACGTCCATTGTGGAAATCAAGGGTTCCGGAGTTCTGGATGAACTCGTAGTCTTCCCTGTAACAGCCCAGCGGAGTTTTGGCACCAAATCCCGGACCTGCCTGGCTGGCTTTCGATCCATCGGGAAGCGTCGTACGATCCGTGATTTTGCGCTTCTGATAGCTGGGACGCATCCGGATAATTTTGCTCGCCATATTAGTGGAGTCTGAGTATCCATACGGGCCATATACCGGATAGCCGTCAAAGGCAAATCCGATGAGCGGAGAGTGTACTGTCTTCTTGGTGGTATCTACCAGAGAGTAATCAATCTTGTGATGATGGTAATCTCCCATGGGAGAAGTATGTCCGCAGCTGGCGTCGAAGTCCACCATTTCAAATACCGGAGCAAGCTGATGCCATACGCCTCCGTTATTGTAGGTATTATTATCCTCGCCGTTGTAGAAGTTGGTTCCATCGCGGTAGAGGCCGTACTGACCTCCGCCCAGAGTACTGGCCTGCTTTCCTCCGGAGTTCTTTTGCGGCTTGCGCGGAAATTTATAGGTCGCCTTTATATCAGTTGCTTCATTGTGATTCCCGTTACTATTGGTGAAATTATAATAGGAAGGAATATCAGAAGTTTTAACATAGACGTAGTCGGAATCATAATACACCGAAGTTACATCGGTGATTATAGTATCTCCGTTGTGGATAATGCGCTGACCAGTATTGAATTTCCAGCTGCTGACTAATGGACTGTGATTCTGCTGGGCTATGGCTGCGGCACTGCATCCGAGGATTGCGGCACACATCAGCAATGACTGTTTGAAAGCTTTCATATTGTTCATTCTCTTTGTTCGGAAGCAAAGATAGTAGGAGAGGCATACGCCGCTGAATAAAATGAGGTAAATGCATGGTTAAATGCGGTCTTTGGAAATGAGCAGCTGTAATTGATTCAGTTAGTACGTTAGCCACTAATTCGACACTCTATTTCCCATGGGATTATTCAATAACTTTGAGCTATGAAAAACAAGGCAGTACTGCATCCGGAGCTGTTCAGCTTCCTGGAAGGCCTTAAGGAGAACAATCACAAGGACTGGTTTGAGTCCAACCGCAAGCGCTACACGGAGATTCGCGAGAGTATCATTGAGTTTGTAACCGAGCTTATATCGGAACTAACTGATGTAGAGCCGGGACTGGCAGAACAGGATCCGAGGAAGGCTATCTTTCGTATCAACCGTGATGTACGCTTCGGAAAGGACAAGAGTCCGTATAAAACGAATATGGGCGCCTGGCTGAATCCGCGCGGCAAAAGCGATAACGTCGGAGGGTATTATCTCCACCTGGAGCCTGGGAACTCCATGCTTGCCGGAGGCGCATATATGCCGCCTGCTGAGAATCTGAAAGCCATCCGGCAGGAAATAGATTATAATCTATCTGATTTCGAGGCCATACTGAAATCTCCGGAGTATAGCCGGTACTTTACTGGCCTTTCCGGAGAGCGATTGAAAACTACTCCAAAGGATTATGATAAAGAGAATCCGGCGATTGAATATCTGAAGCACAAGGACTTTACAGCCTTTTACAAGATAGATGATAATTCTATCATCCTGAAGCCTGATTTTGTGAGCCACTCTGCTAAAGTATTCCGTGCCATGCAGCCACTGAACCGTTTCCTGAGTCAGGCTGTTTACGGAGAAACCGGGAATTTATAAAAACTAAAACCATGAAAATTTCAACTTATACCATCGCAGCTGTAGTAGGAATTACAGTACTGTCCGGCTGCTCGGGCGGTGAAAAAAGGTCGGAAAATACGGCTCAAAATCAG
>JBBRLW010000296.1:0-3382 GCA_038231115.1 Bacteroidia bacterium | reverse complement strand
GGCTGAAGCTCCTGCTGAATCTTGATCCGCTCAATGTAATTGATATTCGCATCCTTGCCGACCTCAACGGCGATGCGCTTGAGGGCGAAGCTTGTATCGGTTATCCAGATGGATCCCGTAAACGCAAGATCGAGGGCGCGGCGGGGCTTGAAATCTATCTTATAACAGTAATGGGAATCCAGCACAAAAGAATCCATCAGGTAGTAATGATAGAATGCAATGCCATTGGTGGATATGGGCGAGATAAAATTCTTCTCTAATATATTAACAGAGTTCTGATAGAAATTATAGTCCTGGAAGGTAGATCCCATCAGCTGGGATATAAATCCGGCATCTTTGACCCCGATTCCTTTGGTACGGTTGGCGCGGATGGTTTCGGTTTTGCGCTCGGGATTTTTGAGGAAGGCAAAGTCCGAGATGGTCTCGGCGATAAACACCGGAAGCACCGGCTTGCCGTCTTCTCCGGTAGCCAGCTTGATGGAATCCAGTACTTTGGCCAGCGGACGCATCAGCGCGGATTTCCGGAACTGCTCGGCGAGGTTATCCGCGTCCAGCTCCGTCTTGGTATAGGACTCATATTCGTATGCATCGAGGCTGCGCTTGTCGTTTTTGTCCTTATTCTTCCATACATTCCTCAGGATACGGTAGGCCGGATTTTCCCCAGGCTTGACGACGATCTCCAGGGTCTGAAATCCGGAAGGCTCGAGAGCGATGTTAATCGTCTGTGTGATGCCTTTGACGACGTGCTTCTGCCGCTGCTTGTATCCGATAAAGCGGACAGTCAGGGAGTCCTCCGGGGCTTCAGAAACGATATTGTAGAAGCCATCAAAGTCGGTTACGCCGCCTTTCTGGGACTTGGGGAAGAATACATTAGCAAAGGGAATGGCCTCATTCGTGGTGGCATCGGTGACTTTTCCCCGGATAATCGTTTTCTCCTGGGCATATAATGACACAGAGGTACCTCCCCCGATGAGGGTCAGGATAAGAAGACAAAACAGGCTCAGAGGCTGATTCAGACGCATAATCAGCGGCAAGTTACGAAGTATAGACGGAATGCGATCCGCGGGCAGGCTATATTGTAAATTTCCTATCTAAACGCTGTAACTTCCCGTCCTGATATGAGTAAGGGAATGGCACACGTCCGCAGGACGAGCTTCAGGGAGCCGGAGGCGGAAAAAGCGGATACGTCTTCAGGCCGGAAGTCTGTCCGCAAGGCAGTTGCGCCTGTTGCGGATGGCGATCTGGGATTCGGTACCAATGTTTCCGGAACAGGCAACCGCCTGATTGACGAGAACGGCAGCTTCAATGTAGAGCGCAGCGGCCTGCCTTTTCAGGCGTTTTATAATATCTATCACTCCCTGATGATTATGCCCTGGACAAAGTTCATCGCTATAGTCCTCGGAGGGTATCTGGTCGGAAACATCATCTTCGCCTTTTTCTACGTGGCCTGCGGAGATGATGCGCTGCACGGCTGGGACAGTGATCATACGATGCTGAGCAAGTACTGGACAGCCTTCTTCTTTTCCGCGCAGACCGTGACCACCGTCGGCTACGGACACATCGCGCCGAACAATATGATGGCCAACATCCTTGCGGCGCTGGAGTCCCTGATTGGCCTGCTGGCCTTCGCTCTGGCTACGGGACTGCTGTATGGAAAATTTTCCCGCCCTACGGCAAGGATCATATTTAGTGATCATGCGCTGATTTCTCCGTATCAGGGTGGAAGGGCATTGATGTTCCGGATGGCCAATGCGCGCTCAAATCAGCTGATAGATACGGAGGTTCTGGTGGTGGCCAGCCAGGTGGTCAATACCAACGGAAAAATGTCGAGGTCTTATGATCCACTGAAGCTGGAGCGCAAGGCGATCAATTTCTTTCCGCTGAGCTGGACGGTGGTGCATCCCATCGACGCCGAGAGTCCGCTCTGGGGCATGGATATAGGCATGATGGAGCAGAAGGACGTTGAGATCCTGATCCAGTTCAAGGGCATTGACGATACCTTCGCGCAGACCGTCCATGCCCGCTCCTCCTACAAGCACCACGAGATCCGCTTCGGAGGCAAGTTCCGCCCCATCTACAACGATGGCTACCGAGGCAAAACGACCGTCCTTCATCTGGATAAAATTGATGACTACGACGAAGTCAGTCTGCCAGAGGAGGAGGTATGAGGGTGCAGGAGGGAAGATAAATTATTGCTAAATGAATTATATTTCATGTCGTTGCAGTCAGGATAAAGCTTACTACATTGTTGAAAGAATCAAGTATATATCTGTTTGACGAGGCGCTCTACTGTCTCATTTTAATTAAGGGATCGGAGGGGCTTCGTTATACTATAACTTTCTCAGTCCTTCACTGATGTATGTAAAATTCACAAAATGAACTACTCATAGATATCACTAAAATAGAAGGTTTTTATTTCCACAAATTTTTTATCAATGAGGGCATAACAGTATAATTTTTGCCCAACCAATAATTCGACACCAAAAATTAAAACAGACAATAAATGACATTTTTACTATTTATACTCTCACATCCACAATATAAGCATGAGCGCATTTTTGAAGTAATGTCTCACTTTCGCATGGGAGGTTTAGAGCCTCATATGTATGATGAATTTATTCAAGCTATCCAGCAACTTCCTGTTGTTTCGAAAATAACACCAAACGATTTGCATGCACTAAGGAAATTTAATCTGGTAGATATTTCTGAAGCTGACTTTGAAAGATTAATGAAGGAAGTACAGCAAAGAGCAGTCAATGAAAGCAAAATTTGCTGGCATCCTGAACAAAGCAATAAAAAGTGTAATGTTGATGAGCAGGGGAAAATTATTGTAAGTAGTGCACATTCAATTCAAAATAACGGTGTCCTTAGCAAGATAGAGGAGAATGGTTGTGTGACGGGCTACACATTACATAAAGCTAGCGTAGAAGGCAGAATATTGGTCAAAAAGCATGCTTCCGTTTTTTGGGGTTTTTGTAACAAACATGACGCGATTTTTAGTCCTATTGAAACACTTCCATTTACCGGGACATTAGAACAAAACTTTCTATTCGCTTATAGAGGATTTGTCGTCTCTGCACATAAAAAAGCTGAAACAGCATTATACATGAACTTCGGTGAGCAATCTGCAAACGACATTGCAGAAAATAAAAAGATATTTGATCAAGCAATTATCGCTAAAAATTATTCAGTAATTAAAACACAGATATTTGACTTAGGTTCTTTTTATCCAATTGTAGCGTCATCGTCATTTAATTTGGAATTCGATTTTGAAGGTAATTCTATTCCACATGCAGAGGAGCGAATGGAAAACATTTATGTAACTTTACATTCTGCTGATAATAAAACGTACTTTCTTTTAAGCTACTTTGCAGAGGATGAG
>JBBRLW010000295.1:0-3387 GCA_038231115.1 Bacteroidia bacterium | reverse complement strand
GGCCTCTCTCGAAATGACAGCTTAGAGAGCTATCAGTGTATCAGGCTTCGCGCGGGGTGGAGATTTCTTCGGTCGGCTTGAAGGCCTCGCTCGAAATGACAGCTTAGAGAGCTATTGAGGTATCAGGCTTCGCGCGGGGTGGAGATTTCTTCGGTCGGCTTGAAGGCCTCCCTCGAAATGACAGCTTAGAGAGCTATTGAGGTATCAGGCTATTCCCATTCCCTCTTACTTATCTCCTGTTACCTGCATGAACCTTTTCCCTGTTCACTATATGAACCTCTCTCCTCCCCTATTACCTCTTAATTATTACTTATTACCTAATTACTTATTCCCGACCTTTGCAGGTGCTATGATTGAGTTCTTTTCTGAGGTCGAGGGCTTTGAGCCTGACGCGCTGATGCAGCAGGGCATAACGATTATCGTCGGGCAAATGGCTGATGATCACGGCATGCGCCTCATAAGCCTGAATTATATTTTCCTGGATGATGAGGCGCTTCTGGAGATCAACCGGCAGTATTTGCAGCATGATTATTACACGGATATCATCACGTTTCCTTTGGCGGATGATCCGGAGCATGATCTGGAGGGCGAGGCGTATATCTCCATAGATCGGGTCAGGGAAAATGCTATGGATCAGTCTGTGGCCTTTGAGCTTGAGCTGATCCGGATCATGATTCACGGCGCTTTGCATCTCTGCGGACACGTGGATACCTCCACAGAGCAGAGAAATGAGATGAAATCCTTTGAAGATCAGTATATTACGCGCTATGTTTCACGTGAAACATTAAGCAACGAATAATTAAGAGGTAATAATTAATAACTAAGAGGTAATAAGTAGAGATATAGATAATTTTAAAAAACGTCACAAAAATGGAAGCTGTAGTTAAAGAAAACATACTAAAGGGAAAATCAATCAGATTTGCAATACGGATAGTTGAGCTGTATAACAAGCTATGTACGGAGAAGAAAGAATATGTTATGTCAAAACAGCTTCTACGCTCTGGTACGGCCATTGGAGCATTAATTGCCGAAGCAAAATTTGCTCAATCGAAACCGGATTTTATACACAAGTCATCCATTGCCCTGAAAGAATGTAACGAATCATTGTATTGGTTGGAAATACTGGTGACAGCGGGGTATATTACTTCCGAGGAATACGATAGCATGAACTCTGACTGTACCGAGATTTTAAAAATCCTTGTGAGTAGTATCAAGACACTTAAAGCGAGTCTATAATCTGTGTCCTCGATAGCTATTAGTTATTACCTCTTAATTATTAATTATTATCTGTTACCTGTTAACTTTTCACTTTTAACTCAGAAAAAATGTTTTCAACATACGATATTATAGTAGTCGGGGCGGGGCACGCCGGATGCGAGGCGGCAGCGGCGGCAGCCAATATGGGATCCCGGACCCTGCTCGTGACGATGAATATGCAGACCATCGGGCAGATGTCCTGCAATCCGGCGATGGGCGGCATCGCCAAAGGACAGATCGTCCGCGAGATAGATGCGCTCGGCGGATTGTCGGGAATCATCACGGATAAATCCGCCTTGCAGTTCCGGATGCTCAACCGCTCTAAGGGACCGGCTATGTGGTCTCCGCGCGCGCAGAACGACCGCGCACGATTTTCCGAAGAATGGCGATTGGCGCTCGAGAAGTGCGAAAACCTCGATTTCTGGCAGGAAATGGTCTCCGGACTGATCGTAGAAGCGGGCGAAGTACAGGGCGTCGTGACGCAGATGGGCATCGAGATCCGCGCGAAAGCGGTTGTCCTGACCAACGGAACCTTCCTCAATGGCATCATCCACATCGGAGAGAAGCAGTTCGGTGGCGGACGTGCCGGAGAACGTGCCGCGACGGGCATCACCGAGCAGCTCATCGGACTCGGATTTGAAGCCGGACGCATGAAGACGGGCACCCCTCCCCGATTGGATGGCCGCTCGCTCAATTACTCCAAATTTGAGCGCCAGGACGGTGATACCTCGGCAGCCAAATTCTCCTTTTCTCCGGAAACCACCACGCCGAAAATTCAGCTGCCCTGCTGGATCGCCTATACAAATGAGACCGTCCATGACATCCTCAAAACCGGATTCGAGAAGTCGCCGATGTATAGCGGAAGAATCCAGGGACTTGGTCCCCGCTATTGCCCTTCAATTGAGGATAAGGTCACCCGATTTGCAGAGCGGGAAAGGCATCAGCTTTTCGTGGAGCCGGAAGGTTTCGAGACCTGCGAGATCTACCTCAACGGATTCTCTACCTCATTGCCCGAGGACGTGCAGATGCGTGCGCTCCAGAGTATCCCGGGCTTCGAGCAGGCCAAGATGTTCCGTCCGGGATATGCCATAGAATACGATTATTTTCCGCCGACACAGCTCCGCCTTACGCTCGAGACGCGATTGGTAAGCGGATTGTATTTCGCCGGACAAATCAACGGCACCACAGGCTACGAGGAAGCCGCCAGCCAGGGACTCATGGCCGGCATCAATGCGCACCGCAAGATCAATGGACAGGCAGATTTTGTGCTCAACCGTGCCGAAGCTTATATCGGTGTGCTGATTGATGACCTCGTCACCAAGGGCACCGAGGAGCCATACCGGATGTTCACCTCCCGCGCGGAGTATCGGATTCTGCTGCGGCAGGATAATGCCGATCTCCGGCTGACGCCGAAGGGTCATGACATCGGGCTGGCATCGGAGGAAAGAATGCAGCGCGTGCGTGAAAAGGAGTCGGCGCTAAAGGCGATCGAAAAGTATTTCAACAAAACCGGAGATAAAGATCTGCTCAATACTATGCTCGATGCGCATGGATCTGCGCAGGTTGATCAGCGTACCGCCTACCAGCAGATCCTCGCCCGTCCGCACATGACCACCGAGCTGATGCGGCACTACCTCCCCGAGCTGGACAGCTTCTTCACTGACTTCGATGAGGAGACCATCGAAGCCGCGGAGATCAAGCTCAAGTACGCGGGCTATATCGAGAAAGAACAGGAGATGGCAGAAAAAATCCTGCGCCTGGAAAACATTCGTATCCATGACAGCTTCGACTTTAAAGCTATCAATTCCCTCTCGCTCGAAGCCAGGGAAAAGCTGAGCAAGCTCCGGCCTGCAAGCATAGGACAGGCCTCGCGGATTTCCGGCGTCAGCCCCTCCGATATCTCCATCCTATTAGTACACTTAGGCAGATGACAACAATTCAGAGACAACAGAACTTGGATACGCCGTTAGCTTATGCACCTCTACCGTCAGCGCGTGCACCTCTACCGTCAGGTCATTTCGACTGGAGTATCGGTTCCGCCGCCTTCAAGCGGCCTAAGGAACCGATACGCAACGGAGAAATCTTCGGGGCAAATGCCTCGGCTCTGTTAGCGATGAAGATTTCTCCGCT
>JBBRLW010000294.1:0-3404 GCA_038231115.1 Bacteroidia bacterium | reverse complement strand
CAATGAGCTTATCTGTGCAGGATTATATCGCGATTTGGATCCCAAGCATAATTACATCAAGGGAATGTTCTATCTGACGATAGATACAAAGACCCGCGAGGTCAAATCAAAAAGCATCAAGGAGTTTACTCCTGCCCTGATTGATGTTATTAGTGGCACTACAAATGGGAAAAAGTCATTTTTATCCAAGCAGACAGGCGTAGGAAGCCATTTCGTTATTAGAGATATTATCAGCAAGCCAGATGGTTGATTCTACATAGAATCAGAAGATAATTTCTACGGAATAATCAGGATGGGTATGATGGGAATCGTTCCTTTGTATTCAGGAGACCCTGAGGATGATGGATATGACCCTTCCATACCAAATCAGACAAGATCTTTCACTTATGGCGCCTGTGATATTTTGGTCGCCAATGTCGATGCAAAGGGTCAGATCTCCTGGATTGCAGATGTTCCCAAGCGTCAGGTTACTGCTGGAGGTGGAGGATTTAATTCCTATTTAAGGATTCTGAAGGACGGTAACCTGAATTATATCTACGATGAGCATCGCAAGAATGTTGAAAATAATTTAGGTTCTACGGATTTGAAAACTACAAACGACATCGAGGTATTGGTTCCGGTGGTCGTAAGAATTGATAAAAACGGGAGAGTCTCTAAAAAGATGTTATATGACCCAAAAATAGAAAAGGCCATCTTGTTCACGTTCAACGGAAAGCTTAGTAACATTACGCTGCGCCCGGGTGAGATGTTCTGCGTAGGTGTGAGTGTAGGAGGCTGGAAAACAAGATACCGGATTGGCATCATCAAAATATAGATAGTATTTGCGATTTGATCTATCGGGCATAATACAGATTGAGGCTAAAGCCAGGCAGAACCTTTATTCTGATTGTAATCAGTCTCAACATAGCTTGATAGCGCTGTCTAAGGATCCTATTGGGCATTTGTGATGATTGGGAGTGAGTCCAAACGAGCTTTGCAGGCCATTGCAGAGCCTCCATGTCCAAATAGGACGACGCAAAAAAGCGTTGCCCACAGGCTCCGACAGGTTCTTGAACAAGCTTTCGGCCTGGCCTGAATCAATGATCCACTAATTCATTATCTTTGTACACATGAGGTACAATAATGCATTAGTCATCAGTATATTGACCGCAGGAATGGGGCTTATTTCACAGGCAGATGCCAGCGGACAGTCTCTGGATGCGCAGGTCATTGCTGCAGGAGGCGAATACTTCCAGAATAGCCAAATGTCCCTTTCACAGACCGTTGGGGAAGCCATTATCGGTGATATTGGCAACTCCGCCGCAGATTTCAGCATGGGATTTCAGCAGGCCTATGATCAGCTCACGGCGATCCCCGAGCCTGAAGCTCAACACAATAGCTCCGGAAATATATGGGTCTATCCCAATCCGGCTCAGGATGCGCTTTATCTCCGATTTACATCGGCCACACCAAATAATCAGCTACGAATTATTGTCCGTGACCTGACCGGACGTATCCTCTCAGGCGCGGCTTATCAGCCGGCACAGCCGATTGATATCAGTCAGCTGGCTCCTGGAATGTATCTGCTTGAGCTAAGCACGCCTGCACAGGCTTCCCGACAAATCCGTTTCATTAAACGCTGATTATTAGATTTACATAACATAGAATTCAATTGAACATCATATCATGAAGAAACTACTTTACTCTCTCTGTACTTTCCTGATGCTGAGCGCCTCCGTATATGCCCAGTCTCCGAAGGCCGTGAATTATCAGGCCGTAGCCCGCGATAAAAACGGAGCCTTGCTGGCCAGCTCGAAGCTCTCTATCCGCCTGACGGTACACTCCGGATCCGCCTCCGGCAAGTCCGTTTATACCGAGACGTTCAAGGACGTATCTACCAATGCCTACGGAATGTTCACCCTCCAGATTGGCACCGGTACCACTTCCGGAAACTTTGGCAATATTGACTGGACTTCAGCCAATATGTTCCTGCAGGTTGAGGCGGATCCGGCCAATGGAACCAGCTACGGAAACCTCGGAACTACGCAGCTCGTCAGTGTTCCCTATGCCTTTAATGCCGATAAAGTCAGCAAAATAGATAATCATAATCTGAGCGATCTCAGCGATGTAAAAGGAAGTCCGGCTAAGGGTCAGGTACTGAAATACAACGGGACAAACTGGGTTCCGGCTAATGACAGCGTAGGCACAGGTGGCGGATCCGGCTCCTCGGGCTGGACGGTTTCCGGTACGAATCTCTATACCAC
This sequence comes from Bacteroidia bacterium, assembly GCA_038231115.1. Taxonomy (GTDB): domain Bacteria; phylum Bacteroidota; class Bacteroidia; order CAILMK01; family CAILMK01; genus JBBRLW01. The sequence goes on along the minus strand of JBBRLW010000294.1, from coordinate 1,161 downwards.
CGGATATAGCGTCGGGATCGGAACATCCACGCCAGCCACGCCCTTCATGCTGAATGCTACCTCGCTTACGTCCAGTCAGGATGCCGGAGCGGTATTCAGTGTCAAATCCCGTTCTACTGATACAACTACGGCCATCGGAGTATTAATTACGGCACAGTCCGGTTCTGCCTCCAGCCGCGGAATTACCGCCCTTGCCTCCGGCGCTACTACAGGAGAAAATATCGGAATCCTTGGCTTGGGAGGTGCAAGTTCCGGGACAAATATTGGAATCGAGGGAATCTCGCAGGGAGCCGGAACCTTCAACGCCGGAGGATTCTTCGCAGCAGTAAGACCGTTTAGCAGCTCATTGTATGATAATGATGGCATATCTGCCCATGCCGGAGGATCTACGCATTTCAACTTCGGAGTTTATAGCCGATCCAGCGCAGAGGGCAAGCAGAACACAGGCGTAGCAGGTCTATCCCTTGATACCAACGCCTCCGCCATCAATGTCGGGATTCTTGGCTCGGCCACTAAAGGAGCAACCAACTACGGAGTCTATGGAGGAGCTCCGATTACGAAAAACTCGTATGCGGGATTCTTTAACGGCAACCTGGCCTATCTGGGATCATTAATCAGTGCCTCCGATGAAAAGCTCAAAACCAATATACAGAGCATGCCTTCCGTGCTTGGAAAGCTAAAGCTCCTTACGCCCAAGATGTATGATTTCCGTACGGGCGATCCTGCATTTAAAGGAATGAACCTCGCCACAGGCAAGCAGTTCGGATTCATTGCCCAGAACCTCGGCAGCGTATTTCCGGAACTCGTACACCAGACTACCTTCTCCGAACCCGGACTCAATACCGCCGTGCAGAACGGAAAGAAATCCGCTACTCCTGCGAAAGCCGAGGAACAGAACCGCGTAGAATTCAACGGCGTAAACTACATCGGAATGGTACCCGTCCTGACTCAGGCCATCAAAGAGCAGCAGGATCTCATCGAAGCCCAAAAGGCTCAGATCGATGCCCTCAGCAAGCGCCTCGAAGCATTAGAGCAGAAACTTAGGTAATAGGTAATAGGTAATAGGTAATAGGTAATAGGTAATAGGTAATAGGTAATAGGTAATAGGTAATAGCTAATAGGTAATAGGTAATAGGTAATAGGTAATAGCTAATAGGTAAT
>JBBRLW010000293.1:0-3483 GCA_038231115.1 Bacteroidia bacterium | reverse complement strand
GCTGCTTCTCAGTATAATGTTGATACGACCGATATTATTCTGCAGGGTTTCTCATTCGGAGGGCGGGCAGCGCTCAAATTTGGTCTGGATCATCCGGCAAAGTTCAAGGCACTGCTGTTGAATACTCCGGCGGTTCAAGGCGTTAAGGATGCAGTAAATGGCCATACTTTATATCAGTTCAATTATAAAAATGCCGGATCGCTTCCCATTTATATAACTCATGGAGATCAGGATATACTATACACTTCTCCTGTAGACTCGGTTTATGAGCGGCTGGTGCTGAACAATGCACACGTCAGGCTCAACAGAATTGTCGGAATCGGCCATGAAATTCCGGTTTATAAAAAGATGTCGGATTTTCTATCTTTCATTGATGATCAAACTACAGGTGGATATGATGCGGATATAGTCAGATATTATAATCCCTATCGTCTTTGTACTTCCAACCTTGATGGAAAGGTACTCATCCGCAATGCGGGAAAAAAATCCATTAGCTCGTTGGAAATGCTTTACAGCATCAACAATTCTACTCCAAAGAGCTATACATGGACTGGAAGTCTGGGCAGCTTTGAGCATCAGATAATTAGCCTGAATGCGATCAAAGTACCTGAGGGAGTTGACTCATTACAGGTGACTGTTGGCAAAATCAATGGCAGCTTTACGGACTCTTTCCCAAGGTTTAATCATTTCAGTGACAGCTTTCAGGTACAGAATACTGCCCTTAGCCTTCCACAGAAAGAGACGTTTGATAGTGACTCTGCCCTATTCAAAAAGGGATGGTATGTAGCCCCCAAGGAATTTTTCCTGGATTTATGGCAACTTGACAGTACATCCCGCAAAAGCGGCGATGCTTCTATCGCATCCTTCAACAGCATTCTGGTGTTTGACAATTCGGGAAGAAAAAGCGATCTGGTATCTCCAACTTATGATTTGGGGACTATATCCGATGCCCATGTCAGTTTTGATCTCGCATATAACTATCACAAATTCACACCTCCCTATTTCACTGCGGATGTGGTCTTTGCAGATACTCTGGAGATATTAATGGTAGAAGGATGTGGTGCCAAAGCAACTTCGCTCTTCAGAAAAGGAGGTAAGGATCTCGCTACATTTAGTGTCCCAAATCTGAATAGTATTAGTCTGGCGACTGATCAAAGCCTTCCAAAAGATAGCAACTGGAAAAATATCACGGTCAATATACCGCATCCTCAAGCTTCTTCAGGTGCTTACCTGATATTCAGATATATCTCTGCGCTTGGTGGAAGTATAAATTTAGATAATGTTGTAGTCAGCTCTGGTACGGTTGGAATTGAAGAGGTCAGTAAAATTGCGGGACTGAAGATTTATCCGAATCCGGCAAAGGACAATATTTCTATCGAATCTATAAATAGCCCTCTAAAAAGTTACACTATCCGTGATCTCAGCGGAAAAACGATGGTGACAGGTGCGTTCAATGGAAATAGCCTGAATCAGATCAATATATCAACATTTGCAGCCGGAGTATATTTATTAGAAATACAATCGGATAAGGGGCGACATATTGAAAAGCTAATTGTCAGATAACTCCTATTTCATGATGCCGCGCTTGCTCAGCTCATGCTGATAGCGATGCGCATTGTCCATGTGCTCTTTGAGCGTGCTGGAAAAGTTGGAATATCCCGAGAAATCTTCTTTGGCGCAGAAGTATATGTAATTGTGGTGCTTGTAATTCAATACAGCGTCCAGTGATTCAACACTCGGTAGGGTGATTGGACCGGGCGGTAGTCCCTTATTTTTATACGTATTGTAGGGAGAGCTAATCCTTTTATGCTGATTCAGAACACGTTGGATGCTAAAATCGTTGAGCGCCCATACAAGCGTCGGATCCGCTTCCAGCGGCATGCCTTTATGCAAGCGGTTGAGATATACGCCGGCAATGATAGGCTTATCTGAAGCGCGGTTGGTTTCCGATTGTACGATGGAAGCCAACACTGAAACTTCGGTCTGGCTGAGTCCGGCATTATCTGCCCTGTTTTTCCGCTCCTGTGTCCAAAACGATTTATACTCGGAAGCCATCCGCTCAAAAACATCTTTGGGAGTGCTTGTCCAGAAAAGCTCATACGTATTGGGGATGAATAGCGTCAGAACATTGTCCTGATTTAGCCCGTAAGCAGATAAAAGGGACGCATCATTGAGGGCAGCCAGGAAATGCATGGAATCAATTTCCAGCTTGTGAGATACTCTTCCGGCCAGCTCTTCTTTTTTTCTGATACCGAACAATACAAGCTTCACAGGTTCCTGGTTTCCAGAACGTAGTAAGTTGATGATGGCATTGTTGGACATCCCGTCCTTCACCCTATAACGTCCGGGCTTAATATGCGAAGGATACTTTTTGTAGTCAGCTATCTTCTCAAAGCTTGTGGTATTGATGATCAGGTTATCTTTATACAATACTTTCTTGACTGCTTCCCAGGAACTTCCGGAGGGAATTAGAATCACATCCGATTTTTTTCCGGAAAGATTAACATTTGAAGCATATACTGCTTTCCATCCGATATACCCGATAATGGTTGCGACTGCAATCATTATCAAGGAAGTATAAAACAAGATATTCCTAAAGCGATTGCCCTGACTTTCCTGCTGGTTTTTACGCGCCATATTGATGACAAAGATAATTCTCCTGATCTGGTTACAGAGAAGCACGGAGCACCTCATTTGAGGCAGGGGCTTATCCGCATTAACTGGCTCCTGATATTAAATCTTCCACAAATTTTATCCACAAATGTGTAAAACAGATAGGCCTGCACGTTTGCTATTTATCTTTGTAACAATCATGGGCAGGCAGAAGACGGCAACTAATGTTTTAAGAAATCAGATGAGGGAAGATCCTTCACAGGATATCCATGAGGAAGAGGTACCAAAAATCAAAAAGAAAAAGGAGCCCTCAGAGAAAACAGGGGCTAAAATGCCTGAATTTCCGGTGCTTAAGGAACAATATCGCCGGATTCTGGGGCTGCTATTGATCAGTTTCGGAGCCTTTCTTTTGCTTTCGCTCCTCTCTTATCCGGACACCTGGCAAAATGATCAAAGCGAGTTTGATCAGGGATTAGCCAATACTGATACATCTAATTGGATGGGTAAGCTCGGATTCCGCATGTCTTATTTATTTATACACAACCTATTCGGATTTGCCAGCTTTTTCCTTGTACCGCTGCTTCTGCTAAGCGGATACGCTGCTTTCAATAAAGACTTCAGGATACCGCTCGGGAAAATCAGCTATCACGTGACTATGGCAATGCTATTTACATCGGTGTTGCTGGGATTCATTTTCGGAAATACGCAGCATTACGATTACCTCGGAGGTGCCTTCGGATATAATTTTAGTGCGTACATGAACAATATGATTGGTGCTCCCGGGACGATTATATTGCTATTTTCTCTCGGAGGAATTTACACGCTGCTGAATTTCAGTCAGCAATTATTTTCCGCGCCGAAAAAGAATCG
>JBBRLW010000292.1:0-3486 GCA_038231115.1 Bacteroidia bacterium | reverse complement strand
GGTAACTATAGATGCGGAGAAAACGATACTGATTCCTAATTTTCTACCAGATCAATTTTCCTATGGAAGCTATAAAAAGAAAATCGGGAAGCCCGTCAAAATTCTTGTACTGGCAAACATCGAACACCGGAAAAATATCCCTGCTACGCTTAAGGCGCTCAAACGGGTAGGCGAAGATCAGGAAATAAGGGTATCCCTGTACGGGACTCTATATGAGCTGACAGAGTGGAAAATCATAGAGCCTCTGCTCGACGATCACATGGTATATAAAGGTAGTGCTGAGCGGAATGAGATAGCCGGAATAATTGATCAGCATGACCTGCTGGTATTATGTGCCCGGGAAGAGACCTTCGGAATCGCTTATGCTGAAGCATTGCTACGCAAACGTCCGGTAGTATACGGTCACAACGCAGGTATTGCAAGCTATATCAGTGCAGGTATTTCCGGAGAAATAGTACACGATACAAATTCTATTGAGGAAATCAGCGATGCCATCCGGCGATGTATTTCCCGCTACGATAGCTATGATTATTCAGAAGCCGATCAGTTTAAAGCATCGGTAGTAATGCCACAATGGGAAGCATTATACAGGCTTTAAAAATCCGATCCGGCCTGACTCTCCGGAACCGATAGAGATTTAAAGGCAAATTCCTTGAGGAATGCAATATCTTCTTTGGTAAGCACCTTGCTCAGGTCAGCCGTTTTGATGTAAAAAAGCTGTCCAAATACTTCGAGATTCACGCCCGGGATATTCGGCCTGTATGCCGGAGCAAGTGCGAGCAGCTTTACTTCGCCTGACTCCGCCCCCGAATTATACCGGAACTGCTCTACGACCTGAAGGGCTCGCATCTGTGAAGCATCAAAATAGACCGTTGTATCGTAAGTCTTGGGAATAGCCGGATTCTTGGGGTCTGCTACGTCGAGCGTAACGGTGTTGGATCCGCGTTTTTTGGCCGTCTCCATGTCCATGGCTTTGCTGAGTGCCTCGTCTGCATAGACCGGAATTTTATTCGTGATCCCTGCCTCATATAGCTTGGTCATGATGACTTTAACTCTGCCGGAGCTTTGCAGAAATCGCCCTTTTCCGGCACTGTCCAGATAGATTACATTCCGCGTAACATTGAATCCGGAGGTACCTGCTTCCTCTTTGGAAGCGGTATTGCAGGAGCCGATAAATAAGGAAATGGAAGATAAAATCAGAATGAAACGTAAGGATCGCATAGATATCTGTTTGAAGAGCGAAGTTAATTGACGGGCTGGGAAAAAGGCATATTACATCCGGTCAGAGCATGAATTTCCCATAACTTTGTAAACGATTGAATGCATCCGTTTATGCGTCCAATCAAAAATTATCAATATGAAAATTGTATTAACAGGCTCTCTGGGCCATATCAGCAAGCCACTGACACAGGAATTGGTGGGCAAAGGCCATGACATAACAGTCATTAGCAGCAAGGAAAGCAGAGCGGCGGAAATTGAATCCATGGGCGCTATGGCGGCTATTGGATCCATTGAGGATACTGAATTTCTGGCCAGCACATTTGCAGGCGCTGATATCGTATATACTATGATTCCGCCTCCGGACTTTACTGATCAGAATTTGGATATGTGGGCTTTCTACCGAACCATTGCAAATAATTATGTTCAGGCCATCAGAGACTCGGGAGTGAAGCGCGTCATTTACCTGAGCAGTATCGGTGCCCACATGAGCGAAGGTTCCGGGATTCTTACTTCCCATCATATAGCAGAAGGAATTATGAATCAGCTTAGCGATGTTAATATCACCTTTATGCGTCCTACTTCTTTCTACTATAATCTCTACGCCTTTACTGGTGCGATTAAAGGAATGGGAATGATTGTATCGAATTATGGAGGAGAAGATAAGGTCTCATGGGTATCTCCCATGGATATTGCTTCCGCTATTACGGAGGAAATGGAGTCAGTGCCCGAACACAGAAAAATCCGATATGTAGCGAGTGAGGACCTGAGCTGCAATAAAGTTGCATCCACTCTGGGGAAAGCCATCGGCATTCCAGACCTGACCTGGAACACCATTTCTGATGAGGAGATGCAAAAGAATCTTGAAGGATATGGCCTGGCAAAGAGAATGGCGACAGGTCTGGTTGAGATGAATTCCAAAATGCATAGCGGAGAGTTGTTCAATCATTATAATGAGAACCTTCCTGCTACAATGGGCAAGGTCAAGCTGAAAGAATTTGCGGAAGAATTTGCAGCGGCATATCAGCAGCCGAGCGGAAATCAGCACTAATCAGGACACGAGCTCTGCAAAAAGAGAGGATACATCATATCATCAGCTTTGGGAAATGGAAGTAATTTGCGGGTTATGTATTCTCTGATTATTCCCGTGTATAACCGTCCTGATGAGGTCAGTGAACTGCTGGAATCGCTGGTTCAGCAGACGTACACGGATTTCGAGGTAATCATTGTCGAAGATGGATCTATTGTCCCCTGCGAAGACATCGTAAAGGCGTATGAAAGTCGCCTTAATATCAGATACTTTTCCAAGCAGAATGAAGGTCCGGGGCTGACGCGGAACTATGGCGCCAAAGTATCGGGAGGAGAATATCTCATCTTTTTTGACTCGGATTGTATTATCCCTGCGAAGTATATGCAGATTGTGGATCGCTCCCTGAATGCGCATCCTCTGGATGCTTTTGGCGGACCGGATCAGGCACATCCCTCTTTTACTCCGGTGCAGAAAGCCATATCCTATTCTATGACGGCTTTTCTGACGACAGGCGGCATCAGAGGCGGAAAAAAGAAGATGGACAGATTCCATCCGCGATCGTTTAATATGGGATTCTCGCGCGAGGTGTTTCAGGTAACGAATGGATTTTCTTCAATGCGGTTCGGAGAAGATCTGGATATGAGCCTGCGGATTCTCAGATCGGGCTTCACCACCGGACTAATTCCGGAAGCCTTTGTCTATCACAAGCGTAGAACCGATTTTCGGAAATTCTTCAAACAGGTGCATAACAGCGGAATCGCGCGGATCAATCTCCATAAGCGTCACCCGGGAAGCATGAAAGCAGTACATTTTCTTCCTGCCCTATTCGTTATTTTTTCCGGAATTGCAGTTATCTGCGCAATGTTCGGATGGCTGTTTCCCCTGATCGTGCTGAACTTATACCTGCTCGCGATCCTGATCGACGCCTCCATGCAGAGCAAAAGCCTCTACATTGGATTCTTATCCGTTACGGCTACTATTGTTCAGCATTTTGGATACGGCACCGGATTCATTAAAGCGTACTGGAAGCGGATAATTTTGGGTCAGGATGAGTTCCATGCCTACCGTACCAATTTCTACAAATAAGCCGATATCTCTATTATTTCATGAGCAGCTCCGTGAACTGCAGCTCATAGAGTGCCTTATAAAGTCCACCCTGATCCAAAAGGGACTGATGGCTTCCGCGCTCACTAATCTCCCCTTTATCAATGACGATGATCTCATCGGCATTCTGGATG
>JBBRLW010000291.1:0-3504 GCA_038231115.1 Bacteroidia bacterium | reverse complement strand
TTTACGTTTAATATCCCTGAGCCTCAGCTACACGAGCTTGCCGGAGTTGCAGTCGTAAATAGTGAAGTCAATTTAGCAGGAGTCAAACAAAAACAGACAGGTCCTGTTCTGGTTACCCATTGGGGACTTAGTGGACCGGCAGTGCTAAAGACATCAGCCTGGCAGGCGCGGGAATTGGCGCTCAAATCCTATCAAACCGATGTAAGAATCAATTTTCTTCCGGAACTGGACTATCAAACCGTTCTGGAAAAGCTGGAGCGTCTCAAAGAAATAGAGGCTAAAAAGAACATTGGATCGTTTTCTCCCTGGCCTGAAATTCCTGTCCGGATGTGGAAATATATTGTGGAAAAATCCAATTCAGAGCCTTCCAAGCGATGGGCTGATATTTCACGTAAGGAAATGAATCAGATTGCTGAAAATCTGGTGGGTCAAATTTTCAGGATTGTTGGCAAAAGTACCTATAAAGATGAGTTTGTCACTGCAGGCGGTATATCGCTCAAGAGCGTAGATATGCGAACTATGGAGAGTAAATCCGTTCCCAATCTCTTCTTTGCCGGAGAGGTTCTGGATATAGATGCAGTAACGGGCGGATTCAACTTTCAGGCTGCCTGGACCACCGGATACATCGCCGGCAAAAACATGGCAATATAGAAAAGGCTCCTTTTAGGAGCCTTTTCTATATATATATTGTGAGTCTGTTCTAATTACAGTTGACGTGCGAATTAGTATCGTATGTAGTATCCGCTGATGTAGAACGTGTATTTACGTCCTTGTTATTGACATTGTTCAGATCATCATTGCATTTCTGCCCTTCAGCCCGATGGGTCACTGAGGTCTTTTTAACGTTATCAGTGCCGTATCGGTTAACTGTAACGACTGTTTCACACTCCGAACATTTAGAGCAGGAGGTAAACGTCAGGGTAGAAGCGCTTAATAAAAGCAGGAATAAAGATATACGGCGGAATAAAGCTTTCATATATGTAATTTACGATTTTCTTGTTGGATCAAATGCTTCCATATAGTCTGCGACTTTGCGAAGGAAAGAGCCACCGAGCATTCCATCAACAACGCGATGGTCATACGAAAGTGACAGAAACATCATGTGGCGTATTGCAATGATATCGCCATACTGCGTTTCAAGCACTACCGGCTTCTTCTTTATAGCTCCTACAGCGAGTATAGCTACCTGAGGCTGAGGAATAATAGGTGTCCCCATTAAGTTACCGAATGTTCCTACATTGGTAATAGTGAATCCGGCGCCCTGAATTTCGTCAGGCTTAAGCTGATTGTTACGGGCACGATTGGCGAGATCATTTACATCTTTGGTTAGACCTACAAGATTCTTCTGATCAGCATTTTTAATCACCGGAACAATCAGATTGCCACTTGGAAGGGCAGCGGCCATTCCTATATTGATGGCTTTACGTTTAATGATATTTGTTCCGGAAACTGATACGTTGATGCCTGGGAAATCTTTGATTGCCTTGACAACGGCTTCTATAAAAATCGGAGTAAAGGTAATTTTTTCACCTTCACGTTTTTCAAACTCTTTCTTATTGGCTTCTCTCCAGGTGACTATGTTTGTTACGTCAGTTTCTACAAAAGAAGTAACGTGCGGAGAAACATGCTTGGACATCACCATGTGGTCAGCGATGAGTTTGCGCATCCTGTCCATCTCTACAATTTCATCCCCGGGATACATCGGTACTTCCGGCGCATGAATCGAAGTAGAGACTGGTGATGCAGCTTTTGGAGCCTGCGCCGGCATCGGTGCCGGAGTGGCTGTATTTGCTGAAGATTGCGTAGAGCCATCCTGAGCTTGTAATCCGGAAGCAGGATTTTCAATATATGATAGAATATCCTTTTTGGTTACCCTACCTTCTTTACCCGTACCTTGAATCCGATCTAAAATATCGCTGCTTATATTCTCACTTCTTGCAATATTCAGTACCAAAGGAGAGTAAAAGCGTCCCTGCTGAGGTGTATCGGAAAGTATAGTTGATGTAAAAGCAGGAGCAGCATCAGAAACGGACTGACGCTCTGCCTTTGAATCTGCGCTATTATTCCCCGCAGTATTATTAGCTGATGGACTGGATAGCGGTGCAGAAGCTGTTCCATTAGCGGTAGTACTTATGAGCGCAATGGCTTTCCCTACGGCTACCACATCATTTTCACTGAACAATATCTTTGTGATCGTTCCGGAAACGGGAGAGGGAACTTCAGAGTCCACTTTGTCTGTAGCTATTTCGAGGAGCGACTCATCAAGTTCAATCGTATCTCCTTCTTTTTTGAGCCATTTAAGGATGGTTGCTTCAGCAATACTTTCGCCCATTTTGGGCATAATCAGCTCAACTTCGTTCATAAAAATAAAAGCTCTTTTAAAATAGAATTTGGCGCAAATATAAGCCTTAGTTCGGAATTAGGCTTGATCCAGACCCTTAGCAAATCTCCTCAGAAGGTCTAATGCCGATATGGCAAACAGATGGATATTATCTGCACGGTTGCGGTTAAAATTATATCTGCGGGTGATGATTTGATCGTGTGTGCCTACACCAATCCAGACTGTTCCTGCGGGCTTGCCTTCGGTAGCACCTGATGGACCTGCTATTCCAGTAGTTGCGATAGCAAAAGTCGTATCAAATTTGGCCAGCGCTCCTCTTACAAGCTGACCACACACGGATTCACTGACCGCACCATCTGTATCAATAGTACTTTGACTTACCTGTAACGCATCTGTTTTGACATCGTTGGCATACGCAACTATGCTTCCCTGATAATAATCTCCTGAGCCAGGCACGCTTGTAATCAAATGCGCCAGATAACCTCCGGTGCAGCTTTCCGCGGTACATAATGTAGCGTTCAGAGAACGCATAAGGTCCCCGATAGCTTGCGGAAGGGTGCTGCTTCCCTCTCCGTAAATATATTTATTAGCTGCAGCTCTGATCTCTTTTTCCCATTGCGATATCTTCTGCTCTATAAGCTTCTGGTCAGAGCCGATGCCTGTTAGGCGTAGCTTGATAGTTCCGAGATCAGGCAAATAAGCCAGCTTGAAACGTGCATCGGAATTAGTGAAAGCTAAAATTTCATCGTCCACTACTGAAAGCATTTCCGCCAGATTACTTTCAGGAATACCTGCCAGGAGCAGAGTTCTATGAATAATCTGATCAGTTGTATATCTTTCCTTTAGTTTAGGGATGACAAGATTTTCCAGGAGATAGCGCATTTCCCCGGGTACTCCAGGCAGAGATATAATCGATTTGCCCTGTTTAGTAAACCACGTAACCGGAGCCGTTCCTACAGGACTTGTAAAGGACTCTGCACTTTCCGGAACCATTGCCTGAGCCTTGTTCAGGTCATTCAAGGTACGTCCCATTTGAGCAAAGCGCTCGGAAAGATCATCAAGAATTTGTTGATTTAGAACAAGCTTCGTCCCGAAATAGTCTGCAAAAGTTAGCTTGGTGATATCATCTTTGGTAGGACCGAGTCCTCCCGTTGATATGAGAA
>JBBRLW010000290.1:0-3509 GCA_038231115.1 Bacteroidia bacterium | reverse complement strand
TCCGGCTGAAAGGATTTGGAAAGCAATGACTGATCCTACAGAGATGAAGTCCTGGTACTTTGATCTGCCTATGTTCAAGCCTGAACCAGGCAATGAATTTAGCTTCACAGTGGGCTCAGCCGAGCATCATTGTGTGGTAAAGGAAGTGGTAAGTGGAGAAAAGCTATCGTATAGCTGGCGCTACACCGGATGGGAAGGTGACTCCCTGGTGACTTTTGAGCTTATGCCTCAGGGAGATGATACCTTAGTGCGGGTGACACATTCGGGAGTAGAGACATTCAGCAAAGAGGGCAAACCGATGGATCCGGAGTCTTTCCGCAAGGGCTGGACTCATTTCATTGATAATGCACTGCCCGGCTATTTGGCCAAGCAGTAGGCATGGTTGATAGAAAAAGAAGTAGTCCGGACTTACCCGGGAGCATGTTTTGTGCCCTGAGTATCAGTTCCGGACTCTTTCTCTATTCCTTACAGAATCGTCCTACTTCGCCATCTGATCCTGTTGCGTCAGTATATAGAGGCCTGAGGGGAGCTGACGTATGTCCATCTCCATGGCTTAACGAAGATAGAGGAAGAATAATATTCCACGACTACATCCGATCGGGCACCTCCAATTACGCACCTTTTTTGCCCACTCAGATGTTGACAATACGGAAATATTCGGTATGAGCTATCAGTCCGGGTATTCTTTTCGTCTTCCAACTGATGGCTATCCGACCCAAAGCCCTGTCCTGCCTGCTGACTCTTATGGGTCTGCTCTGCTTTTTCAGCGGCAGGATCACCGCGCAGATAGCTCAGCAGGACTCGCTCTATCTGGATTCCATTATAGTCATCGGGAATAAGGTCACGCATCGGGATATCATCCTCCGGGAGCTGCCTTTCAAGGAGAATCACTTTTTCAGGCTCAGCAATATGACGCAAGCGTATGCCGTAGGGACTTCCCAGCTGAACAATACAGCGCTATTTACTTCGGTATCTATTACTGACTCAATTGCAGGCGACTCCCTGTATATGATCGTCAGGCTCCAGGAGCGCTGGTATATTTTCCCCGAGCTATCGTTTGCTATTGCCGGACAGAATTTCAATACCTGGCTCAGGGATGCACAGCTCTACCGGACAACGCTTAGCCTTTCCGTTAGCGATGCCAACTTCCGCGGACGTGCCGAAAAGCTCGCCGTTGACTTTGTCGTCGGCTGGAGGACGCTGATAGGTCTCCGATATCGTGTTCCGTATCTCAACAGAGCTAAAACTATAGGCGTCAGCTACGGAATTAATTATCAGCTCGGACATGAGCTGCCCTTTGCTACGGATAGCAATCACCAGAAATTCCTACGCCTGAAGGGCGCTAATATCTATAAGAAGGCTAATGCCAATATGGAATTCAGCTACCGTCCCAAATTAAGAACGTCATATACGGTCGGTGGAGGTATGGATTACATTGAGATCAATGATACCATAGCCCGAAAGCTGAATCCGGATTATCTCGGGCAGGGTAGGGATGTGCTCCGATTGCCGTATATCAATTTTCAGATCAATTACCAGGCGCTGGACTATTTCAATTATCCGACTACTGGTATCTATGCCTTTGCACGCATTGAGCAGAAGGGATTCAGCTTCAACAATTCCCAGGAGCATATTACCAATATCCAGATCGGGGCGGAGCATTACTTCCGAATATTTCCCAAGCTGATTCTGGCCAATAATGTCCGTGCTACGCAGGTATTATCCGGACTGCCATCTTATATTCTGACCAATTCCATCGGATCAGGATCTAATGTACGCGGATACGAGCTATACATCGTCAACGGTCGCGGAACGTATGTCTCTAATAATGAGCTGCGCTATCGATTGTATAAGAATACTTTCAAGCTTCATAAAAAGTTTTTGCCTCAGTTTACGCAGATCCCGCTGAGTGTATATGCCAAATTATTCGGAGACGCAGGCTATACCGATCATGCGCCCAAGGAAGTCAGAATATTCAATAACTCACTGAATGACAAGCTCTTATTTGGTTATGGATTCGGTCTCGACTTCGTAACGTATTACGATAAGGTATATCGGTTTGAGTATGCCCTGAATGGCCTGAAGCAGTCCGGATTCTTTATTCATTACTCGGCTGCATTTTAGGCGGATTTTCAGCCTTAAATTTGCCCGTAGCAGAGCTATCTGCTGAAATCATGCGCATAGCGGTTTATGGAAGGGGGGTCGAACCCAAAGACACGGAAACCCTCAGGGATTTCTTTCAGGTACTTCGGGATTTTTCCTGTGAGGTATTCGTGGAAGTAAATTACCTTGATCAGCTTTCCGGACTCATAGATATTACGGATATATTGTACTTCCAGACTCCTGAAGAACTCAATGCAGCGAAAGTCCTGTGTCTGATTTCCATGGGCGGCGATGGTACTCTGTTGGATACACTCCGTTTTGTACGCGCCACCGGACTGCCTGTCCTGGGGATTAATCTCGGAAGATTGGGCTTCCTGTCCAGTGTCCCCCGTGACCGTGCTTACGATGCCATCAAATGCCTCGCCGAGGGGCATTACATCATCGAGAAGCGCTCCATGCTTGAGATTCACTCTGGAAGCAATCTCTTTGCCTCCATGCCCTTCGCTCTTAACGACTTTACCATCCACAAGCGCGATACCGGCTCCATGATTACCATAGATACTTTCCTCAACGGAGAGTTCTTCAATACCTATTGGGCGGATGGTATTATCCTCTCCACCCCGACGGGCTCAACCGCCTACTCCCTGAGCTGCGGCGGTCCGGTGATTTTTCCGGATTCAAATAATTTTGCAATTACGCCTTCCGCTCCGCATAATCTAAACATCCGCCCTATTATTGTACCCGATACTTCAGTTGTAAGCTTTCAGGTAAAAGGAAGAGGTTTAAATCACCTGGTATCTTTAGATTCCCGTTATGAAATCATAGAATATGAGCAGGCCATAGCGATTCAGAAAGCTTCCTGGCACTTTAAGCTGATACGTCTTAATTTTCAGAACTTTATCCAGGCACTGCGGGATAAACTCTCCTGGGGACTCGATAATAGAAATTTTTAGGCCGATGGTTTTGTATATGGTAAAAAGTTGTAATTTGCACCGTAATTAGTGCGAACTACTAACGTATCTTGCTATGAAACTTAGGAATACAATTATCGCCGCTGCTGCCGCATTGACTCTGTCAACCGCAGTACAAGCACAAGACATTGAGGGAGGAATTTTCCTCGGTGTAACAAACTACCAGGGAGACTTATCCAGGCAGGCTGTTACTTTAAAGGAAACAAAACTGAACGTTGGACTTCTGGGACGCTATTATTTTGGCCCCAGGTTCAATTTGAAAGGGACATTCAATTACGGATATATTGCCGGACGTGATGCAAACTACAGTGATCTTTCCAGCAGCAATGAGCGTTTCCGTGCCAAGAGAAATGCTGATTTTACTTCAAATATCTATGAAGCATCTATCAATGCTGAAGTAAATATCCTTCCTTTTATCTCGAATTCACGCAGATA
>JBBRLW010000289.1:0-3514 GCA_038231115.1 Bacteroidia bacterium | reverse complement strand
TGTCAATATCCTCCGGCTGTTGAAGGCTACCGGATGTGGACTGGATACGGTCTCCATTGAGGAAGTCAAGCTCGGACTGCATACCGGATTCGAGCCGGATAATATCCTCTACACACCCAATTGCGTCAGTATCGATGAGATTGATGAGGCGGTGCAGGCAGGCGTCCGGATCAATATCGATAATATCTCGATCCTCGAGCAGATCTGAAACAAGTACGGCAGCACTGTTCCGGTCTGTATCCGGATTAATCCGCACGTCGTTGCCGGAGGCAACAAGAATATCCAGACTGGACATATAGATTCCAAATTCGGCATCTCCATCCACCAGATGCGCCACGTCCAGCGCGTAGTCAAGGCACAGGGAATCCACATAGAAGGCGTCCACATGCACACCGGATCAGATATCCTTGACTCCAGTGCTTTCCTCTATGGACTTGATATTCTATTAGATGTAGCACGTGATTTCGAGAACCTCAACTATATAGATTTCGGTTCCGGATTCAAAGTCGCGTATGATAAGGGTGATCATGTAACGGATCTGGAAGAATTGGGGCCTCAGGTCGTCGGAAAATTCAAAGACTTCTGCGATCAGTACGGCAAGGAGCTGGAGCTGTGGTGCGAGCCGGGGAAATTCCTCGTCAGTGAAGCCGGATTTTTCTTGGTCAAGGTCAGCGTGGTGAAGCAGACCGTCGCGACGGTCTTTGCCGGAGTGGACTCCGGACTCAATCACCTAATCCGTCCGATGCTCTACAATGCATATCACCGGATTGAGAACATATCGCATCCCGAGGGGATACAGCGGATCTATACGGTCGTCGGCAATATCTGTGAAACGGATACCTTCGGCTGGGATCGGAAAATGAATGAAGTCCGCGAGGGCGATATCCTTTGTATGTATAATGCCGGAGCCTACGGATTCAGTATGGCTTCCAACTATAATAGCCGGATGCGTCCGGCGGAAGTACTCGTCTATAATGGCGCGCATCACCTGATCCGCCGCCGCGAAATCTTCGAGGATATCCTCGCAGCACAGATTGAGGTATTGTAATCGGAATTTATAGCCTGCTTAAGCGACCCGCGCTTCCTGTTGTCTCCAGGATTTCTGCATCTTCTTTTCTTCGCGCATCATCTGACGCCTGAGATGCCTCGGGATACCCGGCTTTGAAATTTGTTCAGGCTGTGCTTCCACAAGTGAGGAATCACGGGATTCTGTTGCGGCCTGAAATACATCGGATTCTGGCTTCGCAACATGACCCTGCACCTTCAATACCTTCTGCTCCATTGTCTCCGGCGCTGCGGATGTTTCCGGCTGATACAGATCCTCCGGCATATCGGAAAAAGGGGCGTCATAATGGCCGCTCTTGCCGAATCCATAGCGCTGTTTGAGAATCGTAATAACGAGTCCGGTGCGGAGCTTTGGTCCCTCTTCAGCATCAATGCTGTCCTGAAGCATCCGCTCATAGAGTGTATGTCCGGAGCGGTAGGCCATCATCAGCAATTCGGGATCATATTGCTTTGGCTGTTGTAATGCAGCCAGCTCAACCGTCAGGTGATGACAGTCAGGGAAGCTGGCTCTGGAGTTTCCGACGCTCAGATGGCGCACATAGGCCCGGAACACCTCCGGACTTACACGCGCTGTATTTCTCAGCAGCTGGAGATAGGCCTCCGGATAAGATAATTTTTTCGTTGACATAGGTAGAAATATAAAATGTTTCAGAAGCGAAATATTGCTTCCTCTACATGTATACCCTATCCTGCCTCAGGCGTTACAAAACAGGAAAATATCTACTTCCCAGCCGTAAGAATATGATTATACTCTGTCGGATTTCTCAGCAGCTTCACTGCCTCCTGAATATCAGCATCGTCATCAAAGGAAGCCTGAATCCGCCCCTTCTGATAATAATACCGCGCGGCGATCTCATCCTGCAAAATTTCTTTGATATCAGATTTATACTTCTCTAAATCGGCTTTCTTATCCGCTTTGAGCTTCGCCCGCATGTCTTCGTAATCCGTTTTGATGGCCTCGAAGTACTTTTCTTCTTTGGCTGTTTTCTCTACCTTGGCCAGAATTTCCTCTGTATCTGTACTATACTCATAGTCCTTGCCTTTCAGGAAGGCCATGAATTCCTGCCAGTCCTGCTCCGATAGCTTGAACTCATACGCCGAAGGAATACTCGCGTGTTTGTTCCGATAATTGGTCGCATAATCGAAGAACAGATTTTTAGAGCTGAGGCTCAGGACAATATCCGCATATTTTTTACGCTCGGTGGATACATCCGGCTTGATGCCCTGCCCGGCATAGACCACACGTCCGGATTTAGTCTTAAAGGCTTTTTTCAGACTGTCAGGCGTTTTGATCGCTCTTCCGGATTCATCATGGTGACTGTAATCAATGGCCTGAATACATCTGCCAGAAGGGATATAGTATTTGGAGGTCGTCACTTTTAGCTGAGAGTTATATGGCAGCGGACGCGTAGTCTGCACCAGTCCCTTGCCATAGGAGTTTTCTCCCACGACGACGGCTCTATCCAGATCCTGCAAGGAGCCGGATACGATTTCCGAAGCTGAGGCGGATCCTTTATCAGTCAGTACAACCACCGGAAGCCTGGTATCGGTTGCGGAGCTTTCCGTGAAATACTCCTTATTCCAGTCCACCATTTTGCCCTTGGTAGAGACGACGAGCTGACCTTTATCCACAAATATATTCACTGATTTAATGGCCTCATCCAATAGTCCACCAGGATTGCCTCTCAGATCGAGAACTAATCCTTTGATGGATGGCTCTTTTTTAAGCTCCATCAATGCATTGCGCACCTCATCGGATGCCTCCTGACGGAATCCTGCAAATTTGATATAGCCGATTTCCGAATTGATCATTCCGGAGTAAGGTACATTCTTGACCTTTATTTCTTCTCTTCGGACGGTAAATAGCTCTGGCTTGGCCGTTTCATCACCGCGCCTGACCAATAGCTTGACATCCGTTCCCGGGGAGCCTTTGAGGAGCTTGCTGACATCATCCGTTGTTTTATCCTTAGTGGATTTGCCATCAATTTCGAGAATCATATCCCCTGCACGGAGTCCTGCCTTCTGAGCGGCATAGCCATCATACGGCTCCCGGACCATGATATAGTCCTTGCGCGTTGCAATCTGAGCGCCGATACCTCCGTACTGACCCGTCGTCATAAAACGATAGTCCTCTATCTCAGACTCCGAGATATAATTCGTGTAGGGATCCAGGCTCTTGAGCATCTCATCAATAGCCTTATGCATCAGCGTACCCGGCTCAATTTCATCTACATAATACGTGTTGACCTCCTTATAAAGCGAGGCAAAAATTTCGAGGTTCTTGGAAATCTCAAAGTAATTGTCCGCCTGGTCAAAGGCAAAGAAGCTGAAAGTTCCGGCAGTGGCCAGTCCCAGGGCTATGTTTTTCAGATATTTATGCATTCTAATAGTCGTTCTGAATCAAATTTATACACGTACGTGCGTATAAATTTGATCCGCCAAATATCAC
>JBBRLW010000288.1:0-3526 GCA_038231115.1 Bacteroidia bacterium | reverse complement strand
TCGTCACCCATTTTCTGCATGGAATAGCCTGCGAGGTCTAAAGTATTTCCATAGTTGCCAAGCATGTTATTGATTGCCGCAGTAATAGTCTGCAGGTGCATATCATTGATACCACAAACAACTATTGATGTACCCTTGCTTTTCCAAAGTGCATTTGCAGCATGGGTAAGGATATTTCCTGCAAGTTCAAGGTTAGACGTTCCTGCAGGAGCTGCACCGGCTTTCGCTGCAATTAAATTGTGTAATTTTATAAGAGCGGCTCCCATTTGAGAAGGAGAAGCAGTAGCTCTATAATCGGCATTACTACCTGTAAGGCTCAAAGTTGACTCAATTTGGAAATGCTGAAGCATTTCCTTTCCACGCTCTGCTTTGCGTGCATTTGCGTATTGACGCATATATTCTACCGGAGAAATCCAGGTACCCAGGAAATCCGCAGCAAATGAAACTACAGTTTTACAATCCTCAAATCTATATCCTGGTACTACATTCTTTCCAAATGCGGCCTGATGCGCCTGGCGCAATGCTGAAACAGATGAAGATGCATCGTATTGAATATGTTTTGTCCCCGGATGTTTGCTGATAAACTTTTCAATCAGATCCAATGTAGAAGGAGAATTGATTGTCCCGGTAAGGATACGGATATTACCACCCTGCGCTAAAGCGTTCTTTACGGCTTTATCTAATTCTACCCAGCTAATCTCATTTTGCTGGAAAAAGTTGTGGTCTTCTTCTTTTATCTCCGGACCTCGTTTGGTAGGATTTGATAATCTGCTAAGATCATACAGACTTAGTACAGTTCCCTGGCCTACTGCACAAACACCTCCACGAAAAACCTGTGAATCAGGATTTCCTTCAATTTTTATAGGACGCCCATCCCTTGTTTTAACAAGCAGGGAACAGTTTGCATCGCAACCATAGCAGGTAGTAGCATAATAATCAGGAATCCCTGGGTCAACCTCAGCCGGTTTTACCGCATACGGAACAGCATTCTTGATGGGAGCCTGAGTACATGCAGTCAAAGTTGCGGCAGTGATACCGAATCCCATAAATTTCAGAAAGTCTCTTCTGTTGGATGTCAACGCAAATTCATCTTCTTTGATGATTTTGCTCGTAGGAAGCTTCTCGGCGAACTCATTGTACCTGTGTTGCTCGAACTCAGGTGTACGATGAAGCTCGTCCAGACCTTTCCAGTATTGTTGTTTATTATCCATGAAAATTATCGTCGAAGTAAAGCTAAAAATTTATAAATTAAGATTGCGGGCTTAGTAGTGGCATTTTGAACACTCCAATCCACCCATCTGGGCTACTGTGTAAGCAGCTCCGTTTTTCTTCATCTCCTTATGCTTTTTGATGAAATCAAATGTTTGTGCATAATAAGGATTATCAGAATTGATTTTGCTCTCGCGGTGGCAGTTAATACACCATCCCATCTCAAGAGTAGATATTTGCTGGACTTTCTCCATTTCCTGGATAGGTCCATGGCACTGCTGACATTTCACCTTACCGGCTACTACGTGCTGCTGGTGATTGAAATATACGTGGTCAGGCAGATTATGTATTCTGACCCATTTAATAGGCTTTTTAGTATTGTAAGCTTCTACAACTTTAGCAATCTCTGTAGTTCCGTACTGAGGACCCTGCTTGATGTAGTTATGGCAGTTCATACATATATTAGAGGAAGGAATATTGGCTTGTTTACCTCTCTCTACTCCGGTATGGCAGTATTGACACTGAATCTGATATTGTCCAGCATGGATTTTATGGTTGAATTTTATAGGCTGCTCAGGTGCATATCCCTGCTGAGAACCCAAATCCTGTGCTCTTTTATACCAGTCAGTAAACATTGCCATAGTCAGGATACCTACTATTCCAAGAACAATGAATGTAGGATTTGTCCTCTCACGAAAGCCATTCCATTGATTTCTGAATCCTTCAAGAAAGGTCTCTTTCTTGACGATATATGGCTGTCCCGGATTTTCACTTTCCCATTTGCTTTTATCTACCTGCTGGCGGAGCTTCGCCAAAACCATCAGAACAAGTACTATCCCAACCAACATCAAAAATATGATGAGCAGGATAACCATTGCAAAGCCTGAAGTAAGTCCGAATAGACCTTCCTCATTTAGAGGAGTTTCAAGAAGGTATCCACGAGCGGAACCATTCAAAGGAAACAGGCTTATACTAATCAGAGAAAGGAGTAGGGGAATAGTCTTCCTTTTGTGCATTATATCAAATGTTTAAATGTTGTGGCAGTATAGCTACCACGTCATTAATGCCGCAAAATTAAGGTATTCGGGAACAAATTAACAGGACGGAAACATTGAATCTAAATTTAGACTCGATCTAAACAAGATTCTCCGAGTGATTTATATGTGGAAATCAATTAAAGAGATCGATTTTTTGCTTCACGTTGAATAAAGCCTAATTTTGGCGTTTCTTTGAAAATACATGAGTAAAGTTGCTCTTATAACCGGAATAACCGGTCAGGATGGTGCTTATTTGGCTGAGCTACTTTTAAAAAAAGGATACATCGTTCATGGTCTCAAGCGAAGAAGTTCTTTACTGAACACGGATCGCATTGATCATTTATATCAGGATCCTCATGAATCCCACAGAAGGTTATTCCTTCATTATGGAGACCTGACTGACTCTACCAATCTGATCCGCATAATTCAGGAGACCAAACCGGATGAAATATATAACCTCGCTGCCCAATCGCATGTTCAGGTGAGCTTCGAAATGCCAGAGTACACCGCAAATTCTGATGGTTTGGGTACCCTTCGTATTTTGGAAGCAGTCCGGATATGCGGACTCGTAGAAAAAACAAGGATATATCAGGCATCTACTTCTGAACTATATGGAATGGTTCAGGAAGTCCCTCAAACGGAGAAAACACCTTTCTATCCCCGCTCTCCGTACGCTGTGGCCAAGATGTATGCTTACTGGATTACAGTTAACTATAGAGAGGCATATAATATGTACGCCTGCAACGGAATTCTCTTCAACCATGAGTCACCTGTGAGAGGAGAAACGTTTGTAACCCGAAAAATCACGCGGGCAGCTGCCAAAATCGTAACCGGTATGCAGGATGTGCTTTATCTGGGAAATCTTAATTCAATGCGCGACTGGGGACATGCTAAGGACTATGTGGTAGCCATGTATCTCATCCTTCAGCAGGATAAGCCCGAAGATTATGTAATCTCGACGGGGATTACTACTTCAGTTCGTGATTTTGTAAGGCTCAGCTTTGCTGAGCTTGGAGTTCGGCTGAGATTCGAGAATGAAGGAATTGAAGAAATTGGGGTCGTGGAATCTATAGATAGTCCTTTGTGGGATAAAATTATTGGGAACGCTACCACAATTCAGGCAGGAGACATTATTGTTAAAGTGGATCCCCGTTATTTCCGACCTACAGAGGTTGATCTGTTGATAGGTGATAGTTCAAAAGCGAAGGCTCAGCTCGGATGGGAACCAGAATACACGCTTGAGCAGCTTGTTTCCGAAATGATGATGGCAGATCTTAATT
>JBBRLW010000287.1:0-3546 GCA_038231115.1 Bacteroidia bacterium | reverse complement strand
CATAGGATATCCCTCAGTGGACATTGGCTCTGCTTCTATCAGGTATTCCGCCTGATTGGAGAGAGGCTCGTAGAAGCCTCCGGCAGTACGAAAGAAGTTCATTCGTACCCTTGCGTTAGCAGTAATGCCTTTTTCTTCCACCAATTCTGATATCCTCTGAGTAAAATAATCCTGGGTCCATTCCGGATTTACTTCCATTTTGAGAATATCACATCCGGCCATCAGGCGTTTGTAATGGATATCTGCCAGGTGGAGCTTTCCCTTGATCAGTCTGATCGTCTCGAATAGGCCGTCTCCATAACGGAAAGATCGGTTGTCTGCATATATGACCGGCTCTGCCGATGAAACAAGCTTCCCGTTTAAGTCTATGAGGTTTTTCTTATCCATTTTCGACGTTTTTGTCTGTTTGAACTGTCAAAATTACGCTATTCCTTTGAACTCATACTCTGGCCCGATTTTCCTCTCTCAACAGATTTTTAGCTTCTATGCTGACTTTCAAAAGCCTGAGCTATCCCAGGCACAACCGGAAATTTTCAATCATTCAGGAGCATTCCTCCCGCAGCTATGCTTTTCTTTTCGCCGTGCTGGGAGTGATTCTCTACATATATCTCGCTAAGCATAAGCCTTTGCTTATCCCGGGGATAACCGGAGTGTTTCTGGTCACTCTGCTATCTAATCTTTTTGGTATAATGGCGTTGAAAAGAAACCTTATCGAGCTCAAATTTCAGGGCGATTTCTTCGCCATTGTTACCGCTTATGATGCCGTATTTGAAAAGGATGTGGACTATTATCCCGTAGAGTTTTCCAACTTATCTGCCGAGGGGAACTCATTTCTTGTCAATTACAAAGGACAGTTTTTTAGATTCCGCCCCGAAAGCTGGTCGGCATTCAATGAAATTGTTCATACGTTCCGGCAGGGTGGGGAACTGCCACTTCCACCAGAGGAGCCTCAATTTACCAATGGATATTTCTCAACTATTTCCTGATTTAAAAACGCCTCCCTGCTCTAATATCCATCTGATGCTGGCATAGCTATTCTGGAGCCTGTTTTCTATCCCGTCCGTCTTTACCCATTCTACTTTATCTATCCCTTCTTCAATTTGAGGTTTGGTAATTCCTTCATAGGCAGTACTTATGTGGTACCAGACCGTTTGTTTCAGGATAGGTCTCTCGTTCTCATAATAGATATGATAGCTATCTGCTATATGGCTCCTGACTTTCATGCCTTTAATTCCGCATTCTTCTTCCACTTCCCTCACAGCTGCTGTTTTGATATTTTCTCCTGACTCTACCTTCCCTTTGGGCAAATCCCATTTATGTCTCCTGAAAATCATAAGGAGCTCGTCTCGGCTGTTTTTAACTAATCCTCCTGCTGCTAACACCAGAGTCATGTTTTCCTGGAGGAGCGCCATCACCTGTTCAGGAGCTTCGTGGATAAGGAATACTTCATTGAAAGTATCGAGACTCTGCATTTCAGCGATGATCTTCATCAAAAATTTGCTGGAATCCGCTTTGGGCAATGCAATCTGAATTGCGTCCCTTGCTGCCTCATGAACGATGTGCAATGGCTTATCCTTTATAAAAATTGTATAGTTTTGACGCATGATTCTTAATCCTGAAATAGCACAGCAAGTTGCGGATTTTCTCCTTCAAATTAAAGCAGTAATGCTGAATCCGAAAACGCCTTATACCTGGGCTTCCGGCTGGAAATCGCCTATCTATTGCGATAACCGCATTATTCTTTCCTATCCTCAGGTACGCAAATACATTGAAGATGCACTGGTAGAGCTTATTCAGGTCAATTTTCCGCAGGCTGATGCCATCTCGGGCGTTGCGACAGCCGGAATTGCTCATGCGGCTATCATTGCGGATAGACTTAATCTGCCAATGTCGTACATACGTTCCAAACCGAAGGATCATGGAACAGGCAAAATGGTGGAAGGATCTATTGCTAAAGGAGCTAAGGTAGTTGTGATAGAAGATCTGATCTCAACCGGTAAGAGCTCTATGGCGGCCATTGAAGCCGCTAAAACCGAGGCAGGTGCCGAGGTAATAGGAGTAGCAGCTATTTTTTCTTATGGATTTGATACGGCTCATCAGTTATTCGAGTCTTCTAAAATCCCTTTATATACATTGTCAGACTACGAGAATTTGATGGTCACCGCCTTGTCCCGTTCCTACATCTCATTTCCGGATACCATGCATCTTGCCTCCTGGAGGCAAAGTCCTTCAACCTGGGGAGTATAGCAATCTGTCCCATTGATATAAAACAAAAAAGGCCGAAGATATTTCTCCGGCCTTTTTATTTCAATATTAACTAAAACTATTCAAGTGTTATTTCACGGGATACCTCATTATAAGGTCCTGCAATCATTTTCCCTGATTTATCAACCAGTTTCAGCTTGATGGTACTTTTACCCATCGGCAGGCCTTTGATGATGTAGCCATCCCATCTGTCCAGAGTAAACTCATTTCCATTGATGGTAGCCATAACCTTATTTCCATTAGCAGAAAGCTCGGTATTCACCAGATAAAAGTCAAGAAGGATATTCTTGGTGTCTTTTCCTTTATACGTTCCTTTCGGACGGGAATAGAACAGGTGAGGCGCTTTTAGATCTGCATCAGTGCCCTTCGCAGCACCTACATTAAACTGACTTAGCTTGTAGGCATCCTTTCCTTTAATACTCTCGTGGTAGGAGCTGGACACAAAGGCCAGCGCTACATAATGTCCGGGTAACAGGGTCGTATCAAAATCGGTCGTGTATAAAGGCTTATAGGGTTTGTCATTAAGGATCAAGTGGATATGCTGGCCTTTATTAGAGTTGTTACAGCACTCCGCTGCCGATTTATTAGGCGTCTGCATTCCGAGCTCATAATTTTTGACCCCAAATCGGAACATTACTTTATTGTCCTTATCAGCAGGCATTTTAGAATCCGGCTTATTCATCATTAGCATAGCATCCGGAAACTCATTCTTGTTATTGAATTCATAGATACTGATCCCGCCTTTTTCGGAAACCATTTTTCCGAGAATATCTTTCTCCATCATCCCCATGTCCATCATATCTGGAGTATCCGCCATTTTATCCATAGAGGTTTTCATGGAAGAGTCTTTTATGGATGTAGAATCCATCATCATAGTATCCTTCTCGGATGTTTTTTTGTTTCCATTACAGGAAACCAGCGATAAAGCTAATCCACAATAAATAAGGTATTTCATTCTGATTCTAATTTTCAGCACCAATATAAAGCATCGGGAAATAGTTCCGTATTAATGAGTTTATTATACTCTTAATGACTAAAAGTTGAAACTGTTTCTTTGAGTTTTCCTCCCTTAAACCTCCAGTCCTTTGTTCCGGCAGCTCTAAGCACAGCCAGGTTTCCATAGCGGTTACGGATCGCATCCAAAGTCCGGGCTATCTGGATCTGGCGCTTTTCTCCGGAGTCGAATAGGCTCAGCTGATAGGATCTTTTCTCAAATCCGCTAAGCTTGATACCAATCAGCCGGATGGACTGCCGAGGCTGCAATGCGATATTATACATTTT
>JBBRLW010000286.1:0-3546 GCA_038231115.1 Bacteroidia bacterium | reverse complement strand
TATAAGAGTGCGGAACAAAATTGAAATTGATATTGTGGCTTCCTGCCGGAATCACCATCCCACGTAGTGTATAATCAACACGGATATGTTCTACTTCTTTGCCATCAATCATGGATACCCAGTCTCCCTGTTTCCAGTCCTTTTTCAGATTCGGATTATAATAGGTCTCTGAAAACACGGCGAATGCCTCGGCAGGCGTATTGGCCTGATACGTAATCTCATCAGGCTCATATTTCGTCAGCTGAATAGTCGCCGCTGGAGTTGGAGCGGTAAACTGCAATTTGCTTCCCATATAGCTGACAAACGGTCCGGAAAATATCGCCTCCTTATGCAGATCGATTTTGCCGAGCGCATTCATCTCCTCATCCGCATTTTTGAGAGGCGTCAGCTTCTCTACAAACCAGGCATTGCCCATCGCAAAAGGATTTGTAATTACGTCCTTCGCCTCCGCCCCAACAATGATGTATTTCGTGTTCAGCATATTCAGCGCATTAGCACTCTGAAGCTGATTGGATCTCAACTTCGTCTGCACATCATTGGATAATTCCCTGTCAATCAAATCCTGATATCTCCGCAATTTTGCAGCGTGGTATCCACCGATAGACTCATGGAAATTCGAGGTCGAGGCATCATTCCAGGGACTAACCGTCAGGTTGAGCACCCTGTAATGCGGATTTTTGTCCTGCAATATCATCTCATCTGCCGGAGTAGGAGCCACCGCAGTAATAGATGATTTATCCTTGAAGTCATCATTATTTAGATAGCGCTTGTCCACCGTGAACATATCAAACAGGATTAGCCCGCCGATTCCAGCCAGAACAATTTCCTTTTTGATCCTGCCCATTCCGAATACATAAATCAATCCTCCGGAAAGCGATATCAATAGTAACGACCGCAGCGCATCTGATTTCATAATCGATTTACGCGCTTCGGCAAGCGCTTCCATCACCGGAGCGCTCTGTTGAGCCAGCATCTGCTGCTGCTCCGGTGCGGACATTCCGCTGCCTTGCAGCATCTGACTGAAATTAGTCTTGTCCCCACCCTCCGGCTTCATAAAATCTCCGCCCAGATCAGGCATGACCCAAAGAATCAGGCACAGACCGGCAGTAGCTCCAAAAGCGATATATAGCTTCCGCGCCTTGGCTTTGATGATCTCCGGCTCGCGTAGAATCTTCTCTAATACCATACAGGCTAATATCGGAAACACGATGCTCGCAATGACCATGATCATGGAAACCGACCGGAACTTATTATACAGCGGAAAATGATTGAAAAATATATCAGTAAAGTCTATGAAATTCTTACCCCAGGAAAGCATCAACGCCAGCAGGAAGACGCCCAGGATCCACCAGCGCTCGGCAGTCCCGAGCAGGATCAGCCCCAGCACAAACAGGAAGCACACAATTGCTCCGAAATATACCGGTCCGGATACAAATGGCTGAGGCCCCCAGTACCCGTCGAAATTCCCTACAATCTGTCCCAGCTGCGGATCAAGTCCCTCAACGACCTTCGGATGCCCGCTCTTCGGATCCGCAATTCCCGCTGAAGCCCCACCTACAAAATCCGGAATCATCAGCGTCCAGCTCTCATTCACTCCCTGTGACCATGCCAGCGCATAATCCTTATCCAGACCATCTCCTGAAGGTGCTTTTTCACCCTGCATAGGAGTCAGCTCGGCCTTCCCCCTTTGTGTATTGCTAACATATTCCTGAGTCAGATACAGGCTCGAAAAATTGGATAATACGCCGAGCAAAGATCCTATACCGACTGCCGCCAGACTAAACATCAGTGGACGGATGGCTTTGAGCTTCAAATGCATATATATTTCATACGCCGCCATAAATCCGATCAGTATCCCAACATAATACGTAATCTGAATATGGTTCGACTTGATTTCCAGCGCCATCGTCAGCGCCGTCAGCCCTGCCCCGAGCAGGTATCGATGTGATTTAAACGTGTAATTTATGGCCGCAATCAGGAAAGGGGCAAATGCAATCGCATACGTCTTATTTACGTGTCCCGCATCTATGATAATAAAATTATAGCTTGAAAAGGCGAAGGCTATCGCGCCGATAGCCGCCACCCAGCGATTCATCCGGTAGCTGAGCAGCATCAGATAAAATCCGGCTAAATAAAACAGCAGCGTATTTAGCGGATGCGTCAGCTTTACAAAAGCCGTATAGATATATCCGATGATAAACATCGACTTCGGATAGGCTACCGAAATCTGATACGCAGGCATTCCCGAAAACATGGAATTTGTCCAGAAATAGCTTTTTCCCGTAATCGACTGATACTTGTGTAGCTCTGCTACCGAGCCCTGGAACATCTGCTGATCATGCTGCTGAAGCACTTTTCCCCGCAATATCGGAGAAAAATAAACCAGGCTGATGGCCAGGAAGATCCCGAGGATAATCAGGTGCGGAAGTATTTTCTCCCGGAAAGTGCTTGAAGCTGATGGCTGTTGAATCTGCATACGGCGATAAATTTTTTGCTTGAATGCGCTTTCCCAAAATAAGGCCGGAAAAAGCGAACCCTCGCAAAATTAACCTTTTGCAGGCATTTCACACTTAGTATGTAGCCGGATTGTCTATACACGGTTCATTCCCGCGGAAGCGTTCCGGTCATAGATCAGCACACCCCTCCGATCAATATGATCTGTCAGTTCTTCACTCTTCAATGTATGATAGACCGATATGTCAAATAAATACGGGATATTAGAGTCATACAACAGCTGATCCAACTGATACACCTCGTCTAATGATAGTGTTAATCCTTTAAGCGTCAAATCAATATCCGATCCCGGGCGGTAATTTCCCTTCGCCCGTGATCCATATACTATTGCCTGGTCTATGCCCGCAATCGAACCTATAAATCCGATGAGCTTTTCCAGGGTAGCTTCGGATAAGCCCAGTTTCGCCGCAACACTATCCATTCGACATTGGACGATCAATGATTCCGGAAAAATATTCCTTCAGCTTATGGAATAGCAATATATACCGCATCCGGATTTTTTCGGCTACTTCTATGGCAAGGGCTTCATTATAAGTATGGACAACCTCATTCCGGGTAACGACCATATCAAGCCAATCCGCTCCATCCGGAATAATATGTTTGTGGAAAGCCGCCCTGAAAATGACACACGTGCCATTCAGCTGCTCATCGTTCCCCAGGGACATCATGTAATCACGCATAAGGTTATGGCTCAGTTCATAGCATAGTATGAAGTTCAGCATCAGCGCATCACGCATTGCTTTACTCGATCCGGATTCAGAATGCACCTCATCCAGCTTGGCAAGCGCGCTCACAAAATTCTGATACCGCTGCTTCCAGCGGATGTCTAAACTGTCATTCATATCAGCCACACTACAGATAATTTTCTAATGAATCTCTCAATTCTTTAAACAGATTCAAATATACTTCCCTGATGTCATGCTCTACTTTCTCGGCAATTTCTTCGTCATAAATATGCGCCGCTTCATTTCGGGAAGAAACCATATTTATCCATTTTTCTCCCTCTGTAATGTATTCTCTTGAAAAACTCTG
>JBBRLW010000285.1:0-3559 GCA_038231115.1 Bacteroidia bacterium | reverse complement strand
ATGAGCATTAGCATCGTTTTAGCTTTTGAATTGGCAATTATTCGGATATTTTGTCCGGGAGCTATTCCTTCCCCTGCAATAGGATGTATGGCGATTTCGTCGCCACGAATTCCCATTTCAATTACAGTTACCTTTTGGCTGGCCGAGGAACTCATTTCCATTTTGAAAGTACCGTTCTGACCGGCATAAAGAGATATGGAAGAGCTAAGGATCAGTAGGCTGAATAGCAGATGTTTGATTTTTCTCATGTAAAATAAATGTGCTGCAAGCTAAGAAAATTTCAGCAGGACAGGAAATGAAAAATGACCAGATAGGTGTCTGGTGCGTATTAATCGCCCAACCCTATATTATGATGCAGAAGTAGGAACTTCGCAGAAAATTAAGCTCCATGGGCGGAAATTCATTTGGTGATCTTTTCAGAATTACTACTTTCGGAGAAAGTCATGGCTCAGCCATAGGAGGCGTTCTGGATGGATGTCCGGCAGGACTACCTATTGATGAGGCATTTATAACGCGGGAAATGTCTCGACGTAAACCGGGACAGTCTGCCATAAGTAGTCCGAGAAAGGAAGACGATACAGTAGAGATACTTTCGGGCGTATTTGAGGGAAAAAGTACAGGTACGCCCATAGCTATTCTGATTCGTAATAAGGATCAGATATCCAGTGATTATAATGCGCTAAAGGAAGTCTACAGACCAGGTCATGCTGATTTTGTCTATCAGGAGAAATATGGTATCAGGGATTACAGAGGAGGAGGCCGATCCTCGGCACGGGAAACAGCCGTACGGGTCGCGTTCGGAAGCATCGCCAAAATGTTTTTATCAACAAAAGAGATCAGGATTCAGGCGTATGTGGATCAGATAGGTACAGTGAAAATAGGCAGACCTTATAATGAGCTTAATCTTGATGAAGTAGATAATTTCAGCACCAGAATGCCCGATGCGGATATATCAGAAAAGGCAGAGAATCTTATACAATCCGTCCGTGCAGAGGGAGATAGCCTCGGAGGTGCCATTACATGTATTATCAGGGGAGCAGGGATCGGTCTTGGTGAGCCAGTATTTGATAAGCGTCAGGCAGTATTAGGACACGCTATGCTCAGCATCAATGCAGTAAGAGGATTTGAAATTGGAGAGGGAGTTCAGTCTATAGAAAAAAGAGGATCAGAAATGAATGATCAGATTGGGGCAGATTCAGGCAAAGCTCAAATGATGAGCAATAACTCCGGTGGGATACAGGGCGGCATCAGCAATGGAGAGGATATTGTTTTTCGGGTGGCATTCAAGCCTGTTTCAACGATAGAAAAGGCTCAGCAGACGGTTAATCATTCCGGAGAACAGGTTACGCTTCAAGCAAAAGGACGACATGATCCCTGTGTGGTGCCAAGAGCAGTGCCGATTGTAGAGGCTATGGCAGCGCTTGTTATCGCTGATTTTGTGATGAAATCTCAAAATGACAGAATAAAATAGACATTTTGTCATTTTATTCTTAAAGCACTATAATAAATTGAGACTTATTGTCATGTAATTGCTTTGGAATGCAGGTTGATAAGTACGGGTTACAATCAATTAATAAAAATTAGCAATGACAAAGTTTTTTAAAACACCGCTACAATTCAGAGAAATGATGCATCCAAATGCATTTGGCACCATGGTTAATCCCTGGTTCAGTCACAATCCAGTTCCCGATGAAAATCCGTCTGAAGGTTATGTTTTCCGTCCAAGAGCCGATATTTCAGAAACGGAAACCCATTTTCATATCCAGGCTGTAATGCCCGGAGTCAATAAAGAGGATATCCGTTTGGAAGTAAAAGAAAATCGGCTGATACTGACTGCAGAACGCAAGTCAGAAAAAGTAGAAGGAACCACCTATCATGTACAGGAATCCTTTTATGGTAAATTTCAGCGGAGCTTCCGACTGAGCAATAACATCAGCCGCGATAATATTGCTGCCGAATTCAAAAACGGAATCCTGAACATATCTCTTGAAAAAGCCGCTCCGAGTGAAAATACTTCGAGCATAGAGATCAAATAGCTTTTCGGTATCTTTTTGTGATAAGCGCCATAGATTAGAATCTATGGCGCTTTTTTTTGCCATATTATCTTCTGGTCAATGTAAGATTTTGCTATAGATATGGCATGAATCTTATACATTTACTCGTAAATTGCAATACATCAGATGAAAAATTTAAGCAGTATCAATATGAAAAAGTGGATCGGGATCCTGGGGCTATTGATTATGTCAATTGCGTTTGGGGCAGCAACCAACGGCAAAGGAACAGAGTTCAGCTCTGCGGGCTGGGGACCAACGACCAAAATGGCCAAACAGAACAATAAGCCGATTTTCGTTTTTTGCCGCACCTATACCTGCATGGTTTCAAAGAGAATGGACGATGTTTTCAAAGATCCGGCAGTTGCTCAGTTTATGAATGAGAATTTTGTCTGCATAGAGCAGAACGTTGATAATACGATGGAAAATCTGAGAGCCAACAACTGGGGAATCCAGGGTGTTCCTACGTTTGTTTTCCTTGATTCACACAAGGATAAAGTATTTATGAGTCATGGATACCATGATCCGGCAGCATTTCTGAGAGATGCGGAAAAAGCTTTGAAAGCTGCAGGAATCACAAATTATAAGAAGCCTACTATTAAAGCTCAACAGGACAATGGGCAGGAAATCATCGTAGATGATGCGGATGACACAGATGACGGAGAATAAGCAATAGTATATATCATAAAAAAGCCTCAGCTACCAATAGCTGAGGCTTTTTTTATTCCGGACGGGCAATGAGCGGCCTGAATTCAAGATTGTTGATGTTAAAATTATCAGTGGTTTCCAAAACAAAAATGATGTTTTGAGCTACCTCATCCGCAGACATCATATTAGCATGGGGAGTTACACCCGGAGCGTTATTGAAGAAATCTGTCCTGACCGATCCTGGATACACGCAGGTTGTTTTGACCTTAAATTCCCGAAGCTCATTAAAAAGACTTTGTGTGAATCCTCTCACGGCAAACTTGGATGCAGCATACATCCCGATCTGTGGATTACCTTCCAGCCCTGCAGTACTTGAGATGTTGATAATATGTCCTGACTTCTGCTGCTTCATGCCCGGAATAAGAAGCTTACAGGTATAAAATGTCCCATAAACATTTGTTTCGAAAATTTGGTGCAGCTCATCAATATCAATATTTTCCGTGAGACCAAAGTAGCCCAGTCCCGCATTGTTGATTAGAATATCAGCAGGTTTATCAAAAGCTTTCTCAAACTTTCCAAAAGCCGATTGTACCGATTCAAAGCTTCTCACGTTACATTCCTCAAAGTGTAGATTGGAATGCTGATAGTCCGGCGGGGTGAGTCCCCATCCCATTACCGAGCATCCTTTGTCCAATAGAGTAAGGGCAATGGCCTTTCCTATTCCTTTGCTGATTCCTGTGATTACAGCTAATTTATTGTTCAGATTCATAGTATTCTATTTGATGGCTAAAATAAATCGGTCTTTATCCCGGAAGTCTTTCAGCAGCTTTACATCGCTAAATCCTTTGCTGATGAGCATT
>JBBRLW010000284.1:0-3568 GCA_038231115.1 Bacteroidia bacterium | reverse complement strand
TGGGAGGCTGCATCTTAAAATCTATTTCCCAAGGAAATGTATCGTATCTTCAATACTCCTCCATTGAAGTTTACTTAGCGGACTCTAAGATGCAATCAGCTTAACAAATATACAAAAAGTATGAAATTGCCTTTTCTCATCCATTTACTTTTATGGCGGCTCATATAATCCGATCTAAAATCATAGGCCAGATAACGATATGAAACGCATCACAATCATATATACTGAAAATACCATATTGTGAGATCCCATAACTGACTTTGCGCGAAAGCAGTTATTTTCCATTGTCCCATTCGGGTTCCTACACTTTGATGGCGAGAGATCAATCTCAGATGTCCACCCTCTGAGAGTTTATATAAAATACGGATGGGCATTCGAGAACCGTATCCGACCTTATAACTTCCGAAAGGGTAAAGCAGTAAACTTTGATATTTCAGCATTTGTCGTATCAAACGAGTTAATCCCGATTACCATATTCCTAATAGAGTCTGATGCCATAAGCTGAGCTCTACTTCTCACTCGTATATGCTTTGAAGTATCTGACACATATATGAAGTATGCATTTTGCTCCCTAATCAAAGAATCAGGAGCCATATTGTTATATAGTTCGGATAGGATTCCCCAACAGTTGCTGTCTTTTTCATTGAATCCCGTAATGCCAACAAAGATATTAGTCACACCATTACCTTCATGTTCAACAATATGATAGTAGTCGTTGAAACCCGTGCAGCCTTGCATCATTGTCCTGTAGGGATCATTTTCATAATCGCTTGATGCAATAATTACTTTCTCATTTATTTTATTGAGGGAATGATTACTCGATGAATTGCATGATGCTATCCACATTATAACAGCCAAATTAGAAAATAGCATTATTTTTTTTACGCCTTTCATAGCTAAAACTTAGAGCTTCTCTAAAAATCCCGTAATAACTTTTAAGAAAAGGAATTTGCTTAAGTGATTGAATATTAACGACAAATTACATCTCAAAATACCTAATCGATTCTTATAGGCAAATTATAGAGAAAACCTTGGCAACAAAAGAAGTCTTAGCATCTGTAGATCAAATAGTTAATGCACTGATTTACAATATACATGGAACATACCCGTGGCGTCAGTTATCATGCGAGTATCTTGCTTTCCGCTTTCTTCATAATAATTTAGAATATGGATCCGTACCCAACTTTTTCAACATATCAATACTTGTCTGCTGGATACCGCCGTATCAGATTAGGGTATTTCTTGCTGCCTTCACTCGCATTCTGAAAGCCCAGATGGAGAAGAATCTCGAGAAAAAAGGGGTAGTACTAAAATAGAATCCAGGCAGAGAGCGGATACTGTAGTGGATAATAATGGCTTTGAGCAGGCTTCGGTGATGAGTGAAACCTAAAATGTCCATTGTAGAGCCCAAATTTTCCAGAATGCTTAAGCTTGTTAAAATCAATACTTAATTGAACATTATTCTCGAAGCCAGTTATATACTCATGATTTCCCATCTCATAAGCAACTTACCGAAGAGAATATGCTATACCTAAATCAGATCATAATCTTAATCTAAGTATTTTGTGGTACCCCGGGCGGGACTTGAACCCGCACAGCCTCAACGGCTACAGGATTTTAAGTCCTGCGTGTCTACCGATTTCACCACCAGGGCATCAATCCTGTCTAAAACTGACGAGGAAAATGAGCGGGAAACGGGACTCGGACCCGCGACCCCGACCTTGGCAAGGTCGTGCTCTACCAACTGAGCTATTCCCGCTTTCTAATAAATTGGTGCAAAATTAAGCGACGCAACTATACCCTCCAAATTTATTCTTCTGATTTTTTAAGCAATTGCTTCAGCTGGCTCAGCTTTAATAAGGCCTCCACCGGAGTAAGGGTATTAATATCCAGCTGATTAAGCTCTTTCTTAAGACGGCTGCTTAGCGTATCCTGATTTCCAAATATCTGCAGCTGCATTTGTGGCTCTATGGATCGGGTATCGGGACTTACGCTCACATCGCCCCTGACGGACTCCATATTGTGCAGTACCTGATTGGCTCTTTGAATAACCGATTTCGGCAGACCTGCCATCTGTGCCACATGTATCCCAAAGGAGTGCTCCGATCCGCCCGGGACTAATTTTCTCAGAAATATCACCTTGTCTCCGGCTTCCTTTACCGCAACATGATAGTTGGCAATCCTTGGATATTGCTTCGCTATTTCATTCAGCTCATGATAATGCGTCGCAAACAGCGTCTTGGGCTTCATCTGATTATTATGCAGATACTCCGTAATAGCCCAGGCAATGGAAATCCCGTCGTAGGTACTCGTACCCCGACCGATTTCATCCAGGATGATCAGGCTCCGCTCCGAGATATTGTTCAGGATATTAGCCGTCTCAATCATCTCGACCATAAAAGTGGACTCGCCTATGGATAGATTATCACTGGCGCCCACACGGGTGAAAATCTTGTCTACCAGCCCGATCTCTGCCTTTTCTGCCGGAACGTAGCTGCCTATATGAGCTATCAGTGTGATTAATGCCGTCTGACGCAGGATCGCTGACTTTCCACTCATGTTTGGGCCGGTGATAACAATGATCTGCTGCGTGTCATTGTCCAGCATTAGATCATTGGCAATGTAGCTATCGCCTGCTCTTAGTGTCTTCTCAATCACCGGATGTCTCCCTTGGCTAATCTTTATCTCCAGCCCCTCTGAGAGGGTAGGGCGGCAGTAATTGTTCATCCCTGCCACTTCTGCAAAGGACAATAGACAGTCCAGCCTTGCTATGATCATCGCATTCTGCTGAATGATTCCAATATACTCTCCGATTCCCTGCACCAGCTCCTCAAAGATTTTGCGCTCCAGCTCCTGAATTTTCCCTTCTGCCTGCAGGATTTTGTCTTCGTACTCCTTTAGCTCCGGAGTAATATAACGCTCGGCAGTTGTCAGGGTCTGCTTCCTGATCCAGTCGGAGGGGACTTTATCCTTGTGCGTATGTGTGACCTCCAAATAGTATCCAAACACATTATTGTAGGATATTTTCAGAGAGCTGATTCCGGTACGTTCAATCTCCCTGCGCTGAATCTGCAGAAGATAATCTTTCCCATGATATGCTATCTGCTTCCACTCATCCAGTTCTGGATGTATCCCTTCTATCACTACATTTCCTTTCTGAAGGCTAACAGGGGCATCTTCCATGAGTGTGCACTGAATCCTGTCCTGTAGTATTTTACACGCATTCAATTGATCTGCTATCGTTTGTACTACTATATTTCCTTCGGCCTGACTTAGCTCATCTTTGACTTCACCAATCGCCTGAAGTGCCGATTTCAGTTGACATACTTCCCGGGGATTGGCTTTCAGTACCCCGATTTTAGAGATCAGCCGCTCAATATCCCCAATGCGGGTTATGTATTCTTTAACCGATAGCGCGGTGGTATAATCGGCAAGGAAAAATGCAACGATTTCCTGACGTTCCTCAATAGGACTCAGTTCCCGCAGGGGCATTGTGAGCCAGCGTTTCAGCTCGCGCGCACCCAAAGGCGATGAGGTATAATTCAGCACCTGAAAAAGCGACTTACCT
>JBBRLW010000283.1:0-3580 GCA_038231115.1 Bacteroidia bacterium | reverse complement strand
TCCTACCCCAATGATTGCCGCAATTTTCCCGATAATTTGGTGAATCAATGGGATATGCATAATCATCAATTATTCCCTCACGATAGGCATAACTCATTATACAAATACAGGAACACCCGGGCGTAAGATTTTTTATATAGGTACCAGTCGTTCCATTACTATGAGGCACCTCAACATTATTTATAATTGAAATTGTTGTGGTATCCGATGTATTGGAATTAAAATAGCCTTTGAATATGCCATTAACCTTGCTAATTTTTGTGAAGTAAATATATCGTGTTAGGCTATCATAGCCCTTATCTGTAGGATTACACATCGTGTTGGGTGTTTTCGAAACCTTTAAGGTAATGGGAATACGTTTGCCTTCCTCGCCAGAAAAGTCAAGGGTCACAACCTTGGTAGTGTATTTACCTGCTCCAATAGTCCATTCATAGCGCGCATTATCCACTTCTTTAGCTTTAAAACTCACATCGAGTGTTAGACATGTGTCTGTAGGATAAGGCTGCCACCAAGGATTCACGTATCCTATGCTCTCATTAATTTCAAAATCTGCTTTCACGGGATGATAATTTTTGCAGGGGTCAATAGGCTCAATCTTATGACAGCCTGTAAAGCCTGCAGTTATTAGTAATAGGAGTATTATTATAGCTTTCATATTATTCTAATTTTTAGACGATTTTACTTTATCAAGCTCCTTGCTTAACTCAATGACATGCAGGGTAAGTTCCTCGACTTTCTTGAGTAGCAAGGCATTCATTTCTCCAACGGCGATACCTGCTTTTGCGACTTCAGCGGTAGTTGGTACTTCCGGCAGGTGGTGACGAGCCTTAATATTGTCCCCAAAAAGCACAATAGCCGCCCTTCTGGGGCAGCTATTGTGCTTTTTGGGGACAGTATGCGCGCTGACATACTGCAATTTAGATAATTTCTACGGCTCCACAATGACCATGCGTTTGGTACAAATACGGCCCAATTCCTGATACCAAAAAAAAGCGCCTCGTATTGGAATACGAAGCGCTTTACAATTTTAACTATCTGAAAAGAGACTAAAAATCCTTGAATATCTTTTCGTCAATTTTGGATTTATCACCTAAATAAAACCAGTGCACATGAGTTGCATACTTCTTAAAGGCACTGTTGACGTCCTCTAATTTGACGGCTTTGACCAAGTCCATAATCATCTCCGCACGGCGATAGCCAAGGCTAAGCTCCGCGGAGCCAAGCGATAGCGCCTGTCCGTCATTGGTTTCCTGACCCATATAATAGCTCGTCAGGAAGCCTTCCTTCTGGTTCATCAGCTCCTTTTCGCTGAATCCTTCGGCACGGGCTTTTTTCAGCTCATCAAGCATGACCTTAGCCGCATCATTTGGATTCGTTGTGGAGACGTACATAAACGAATACGGATCATATACATTGCTCAGGCTCGCAGAAGGAGCGTAAGAGAGGTTCCTTTTGGTACGGACTTCCACAAACAGGCGGTCAGAAAGGATGGCCATTCCGAGACGCATGGCGATATCATCTTTAGAGCCTTTCGGCGGCGCCTGGAAAGTCGCACGCATGTAGTTGGTCGCAATTTCACGCTCCTGAACGTCAACGATATTGGCGACGATCTTCGGCGGTACGGATCTGAATTGATCCGATGTTCCTTCCGGCAGCGAAGCAAAGGCCGCAGCTTTGGCACGGACATCCGCCTCTGTTACTTTCCCGACAATCACCAGGACAAGCTTCTTACGCTTGAGTATGTTATTATAATGTTTCTGGATAGCATCCATAGTTATTCCGGTAACAGACTCCGGTGTTCCATCCGGATTGATGGCATAGCGCTCACCCTTGTAGATGCCCTCGCGGGTCATGTCAGCAAGAGTGGCATCGGGATCTGACTGCTGCTGCTGTAATCCGGATATTGTCTGACCCTTCACCTGATCCAGGCTCGCCGCGTTCCAGTCCGGATGCACGATCATATCCGAGAAAAGATCCCAGGCCGTATTGAAATTCCCCAGCGTGGATTTCAGCGTCAGCACAGAGTAATCAAAGGTAGTGCTGGCACCGATGGAGATTCCTTTGCGCTCGGTGAGCTTGTGGAATTCTTCCTTCGGAAACTTCTTGCTTCCTCCGTCCGTCAGTACACTCAGGGCGATGTTCTCAATCCCCTGCTGATCCTGCGTATAGTTCTGTACACCTCCGGAGACGAACAATACCGCCGAGACGACATCATTGGTAGCAGGACGCATAATGACGCGTACGCCATTGATATCAAATTCTTTCGTCATGGATTTGCTCATCATTTCTTTATTGCCGTTTTTGGCCGGACCTGCCTTTGGCGGATTCGCCGTCATCTCGTCAGCACGCATCGGTTTGACTCCACCCATAAGCGCACCATCAGGAGAGCCGGGCGCTACACGCGGACGTGTTACCGGAGCGGCAGCCTTTTTAGTCCCCATCATCTTTTTAGTCTGCGCACCTGCCTCAGCGGACTGGAAGCCCAGTGCGAGGATCAATAGGCCGGAAAAATATGTTAATTTCATCTGATTCTTGTTAATCTGTGTATATTAATTATTTACTGACCTGAAAGTAATTGTCAAGTCCGGTCATTTTCCGCATCGTAGGCGATACAAGAACTCCCGTAACAGAAGGTTTATTCGTAATGTATTTGTTGATATAATTCGTAATATCCTGACGTGTTACTTTCTGGACATTTTTTCCGTAGGTTGTAAAGTAGTCCAGCGTAGCCGATGCCCACCAGTATGTTACCAGATGCACATACTCCGATGTTTTCTCTTTGGAATAGGTATCCTGAATTTCAAGCATATCCTTTGCCGTCTGAAGCTGCTCATCGGTAAAGTAGCCTGGATCCGTCAGCATCTTCATCTGATCTTCCATGGCCGTTACGGCCTCCTTCATTTTCTGAGGATTCGGTACCATGATCAACTGTATCGGACCGACATATTTCTCCGTCTGATACTGTAATCCTGCCTGATAGGTCAGTCCTGATTCTACCATCGCCTGTTGGAACTTGGAGTTCTTCTGGCTCAGGATATATGAGAACACATCAGCTGCATAAGTAGCCGGAATATCCTTGCGGGTATCCGGTCCGTGCCAGGCGCGGATTAATATCGGAACCTGTGATACCTCTGACTCCGTCACAAAATTGGTGGAAGCAGGTATCGGTGAGTACTCCGGAATCGGATATTTCTCAAATATATTGAAAGTGGAAGGCGTCCAGCTCCCCAGTGACTTTTTCACCAGATTGAATACATTTTGATGCTCCACATCTCCGGCTACTACAAACATCGAGTTATTGGGATAGTAGTATCTGTCCTTGATATCCTGCATGATCTTCGGAGTGGCATTAAGGATAACCTCATAGCGTCCGATGGAATTCTTGCGCGGAAACTGATCTCCCCAAAGCTTTTTATCCATATCACGAAGGAGGTAAAATATCGGATTTGACTCATTGCGCTGAAACTCTCCGGCTACAACAACATTCTCCTTTTTCATTTCCTCGGCCAGGAAAAGCGGATGCTGAATCGCCGAGTTCATAAATTCGATTCCATCGTTCAGGCGGGACTTATTCAGCGTT